>JAGXLC010000069.1 GCA_018334875.1 Bacteroidales bacterium
GAAGCAAAGAACACATCCACACCTTCGTGGAAGCCAAGAAGCTGGCTTTCGAGGACCGGGCGAAGTTTTACGCCGACCCCGATTTCGCTGATATACCCATCGATAAGCTCATCTCCAAGGAATATGCTAAAAAGCGGCGTGAAATGATCGATCCCAACCGTGCCGCCCGCAGCTATCCTGCAGGCGATCTGGAACAAGGCAACACCATCTACCTGACCGTGGCGGACAACCAGGGCAACATGGTCTCGCTGATACAAAGCAACTACCGGGGTATGGGATCCGGCATGACACCCGCCAAGCTGGGCTTCGTGCTTCAGGACCGCGGCGAGCTTTTTTCCCTGGAAAAGGGCCACAACAATGTCTATGAACCCGAAAAAAGACCCTTCCACACGATCATACCCGCTTTCATCACCAAAGATGGAAAACCTTTCATGGGCTTCGGCGTGATGGGCGGATCCATGCAACCCCAGGGCCATGCCCAGATCGTGATGAACGTAGTGGATTTCGGCATGAACATCCAGGAAGCCGGCGATGCACCCCGTATAAGGCACGGAGGCAGCTCCCAACCCACTGGAGGCAAAATGCAAGACGGCGGTGTGGTCCACCTGGAATCAGGATACGGGTATCAAACGATCCGCGAACTCATGCAAATGGGGCACGACATTGAACCCACCGTAGGAGGCTTTGGGGGCTATCAGGCCATCATGTACGATCCGGTAGAAGGGGTCTATTACGGTGCTTCTGAGTCCAGAAAAGACGGCGAAGCCATCGGATATTAGCGGGAAAGCATCACCCCACAGGCAACCACTGTAGTGGCGATCACCAAAAGCCGGTAGCCCTTTTCCGGTATAAGCCGGACCACTTTGACACCAATGAACGCTCCCAGCGCGATGGCAGGAAAAACAGTAAGATCCAGCGCAACCGTTCTCAGGTCGATCGTATGCCAGGAGAAAATATGAAACGGGACCTTGGCCAGGTTGATGATCATAAAAAACCAGGCCTTGGTCCCGATGAAAGTGTTCTTTGGCAGGTACATGGTAAGCAGGTAAATGGACATGATGGGCCCGGCCGAATTGCCGATCATGGTAGAGAAACCGCCGATCATCCCGATGATCGCCGAAAACCACCAGTAATCCGGCACGGTGACCTGTTTTTTCCGCCTATCCTGCCACACCATCACTATCAATCCCATGATGATAGTAGCAGCAATCAAGGTGGTGAAGACATCCCCGGATACCTTATTACCCACAAGCACACCAATGACTACCCCAGCAATGGCCCACGGAATGGGCTTGAACACATACCTCCAATCGGCATGACGGTTGTAGTAGGATACCGCTAAAATATCCCCCATGATCAGCATGGGAAGCAACATCCCGGTAGAGGGTTTCCCCCCAAAGATCACCACCATCATCGGTACCACAATAAATGCCGCTCCCGATAATCCGGTCTTGGCCGCACCCACCAAGATGCCACTGAGCATAATGAGCCCCCACTCCAGGACATTCAAATCAAACGACTGGAAGATCTCCACCAAATTATGCGTCATCACTGTCAAACCATTCACATCCATCAACGGCTACGAATATATAACAATATTTGTTTTTTACATCCCAAATTAAAAGGTTGAAGGTTTGATGGTTGATGTTTGAGTTCAACTACAAAAAGTATGCTTGATAAAGACCATGGATTATATTTTTGCTAAAACACCTTTTTAACAGCATGTTAAAACCATCAAAGGCCCGGGTCTTCCAAAAATTTGAGTCTATTATGATTTTAAAACACGCTGAATTGAAGACTTTTAAAAAATAAAAATTCATGAAATTTAACCAAACAGAATTTTCAGAGGGGACTCAACATTTAATGTGTAACGTTATGGAACATGAGACCAAAGACAAATAGGTCGATTTTGAGATTTGCAGAAATGTTTATATTTTACACTACTTTTGTACCGATTTTCAGATTCTTGATCCATGAGATCCATAGGCTTTATTTTGATTCTGCTGCTAGCCCTTACGGCCCATAAACTCTACAGCCAATATAAAGGCCGGCCATATGTAATCAATCATGAGCCGGAACAATTCCGGGTGGACAATCAAAACTGGTCCATAGATACCGATAACAAAGGGGTAACATACATTGGGAACAACAAAGGATTAATCACTTACGACGGATCCAACTGGGACCTTTTTGAAATGCCCGAAGGCATGGTGGTACGCTCGGTAGAAACAGTGGGCGACAGTATGATTTATGTGGGTTGTTATGAAGAATTTGGATACTGGAAAAAAGATAATCGCGGACGGATGACCTATTACAGTCTGAGCGATACCATAGACAGAGATTACATACACAACGACGAAATATGGAGGATCATCCCCCATCAGGGTAAAGTTTATTTCCAATCCTTTTCAACCCTTTATACCTACGATGGAAAAAATGTGAAGGTACTCCACCCTGAGAACAATGTGGTTCTATTGATGAAAGCCCGGGAGAGGCTCTTCATCCATATGGTAAACCAGGGTCTTTACGAGATCAAAAACAACAAATTTCATTTTATTGAAGGCAGTGAGATCCTGGCCCGGGATGAGATCAAACTGATCCTGCCTTTTGGAGAAAACCGGTTTCTGGTGGGTGCTTCTGCTGGCGGGCTGTATATATATGATGGAAAAAATTTTAACCGCTGGAACTTTCCGGCAGCAGAACGCATCCGGGAAGCAGAAGTGAATGTCGGTCTGTCCCTGGGAAATCTTAAAGTCATTGGAACATTGGTCAAGGGCATCTTCATCCTCAACGAAGAAGGAACCTTACAAGAACACCTCCACACAGGTAACTTCCTTAGCAATAACACCATTCTCTCTTTATCCAGGGATCAAACCGGTAATTTGTGGTCCGGGCAGGACCGCGGACTGGTTTATATCAACCTGAAAAGCCCCCTGGACTTTTATACCTACCCTTCCCGAAGCATCGGCTCGCCCTTTGATGCCTTGCTCGACAATCAAACCCTCTATTTAGGCACCAACCAGGGCCTATTCCAATATGACTACAACAAAGCGGGAGGCTTCATCAACCCCCGCCTGATCTCAGGCACACAAGGCCAGGTATGGGATCTGAGGAAAATACATCGTGAAATACTCTGTGGTCATACCAATGGCACCTTACGCATCACCGACACGGGAATCGAAAAAATCTCCGATATAAATGGAGGCTTTGATCTGTTGCCCATCACCAGGGAAAATGAAGAATACCTCTTACAAAGCACCTACAGCGAATTGGCTTTATATAAATATGGTCAAAACGGCTGGGAATACCTGCGCAGCCTGGATGGATTTCTGGAACCCATCTCCGACATTGAAACAGACCATGTAGGAAATATTTGGGGCACCCATACCCAAAAAGGGCTTTTTAAGCTGAAAATAAACCAGGAACTGGATTCGCTTAAGCATGTTGAATATTACGGAAAAGACAAAGGACTGCCTAAAGAAAGGTACATTCGCATGACTAAAATTAACAACCGGATCATCTTTACCTCCGGATCTTCCCTTTATACCTACGACGATCTGAACGACAGCATCATACCCTATAATAAATTCGAGGGTAGACTGCAAGGATTTGAAAAATCCCGCCAGGTTTTTAAATCACGCGACAACCATTACTGGTTTCTCCGCAACGGCAAAGCAGCACTCTATCATATCTCAGAAGAGGAAGCCAACAGGGAATTCTTTTACGACTTCTCCCGTTTGGGGCTATACCTGAGTTCCAATCATCCCCGTATTACACAACTAAAAGACAGCCTGCACCTGATCTGTTTGGACAAAGGCTTTGCTATTCTAAATGAAAAAAGGACGGATCGGGAAAGGATCTCGAGCAAAGTATCCATTAGAAGAGTCGTTGCCTTTTCAAAAACCAATGAATCCCATTTTTTGCCGGTGAGTCCACCCGGCCATCACCTCGAGTTGGATTATTCCCTCCGCAGCCTGAGGTTTACCTTTTCCTGTCGTACCCCCTCTTTGTATCCTGAGTTCCGTTACAAACTCGAAGGCATGAGAGGTGAATGGACGCCATGGAGCAAAAACTCTAAAGCACAATTTACAAGGCTTCCGGCAGGATCATATACGTTTATGGTTCAAACGATCAGTCCGCAAGGGATAAAAAGTCCCGTTACCCGCTACCCTTTCACCATAAAACCTCCCTTCTATGCCTCAACCATAGCTTGGGCCTTCTATGGCACACTGTTCTTATTGTTGGCTTTTTTCTTGAGAAGAATATTTATCCACCGCTTGAAAACACATAAGGCTGAAATTGAACAGCAGGAAAGAAGCAAGAGAAGAAGGGAAAAAATGCTGGAACAACAAAAATATATGCGGCTCAGAAATGAAAAGCTACAGGCTGAGGTATCCCATAAAAGCCATCAGCTCGCCAGTTATACCATGACCATCCTTCGGAAAAACGAACACCTTACCAACCTGAAAGAAGAGGTTCAGAGACAAAAAAAAGAGTTGGGCCCCCGTTTTCCCAATTATTATTACCGCAAACTGCTTCAACTCATAGACAAAGGAATATCCTCCGAAGAAGACTGGAAGCAATTTGAAATGCACTTCGACCAGGCCCATGAAAATTTCCTGAAACGCCTGAAAAACCAATATCCCGATCTCACACAGGGAGATCTGAAATTATGCGCCTACCTGCGGCTCAATCTATCCTCAAAAGAAATTGCACCGCTGCTTAATATCAGCACACGCAGTTTAGAGGTAAGAAGATACAGGTTGCGAAAAAGACTCAACCTGGATACAGAAGAAAACCTCGTGGAATTCTTGCTGAATTTCTAGATAACTCCTCGCCGGATTTTAATGATTTTTATATTCATAATGCATTCTTTAACAGAGGATTAATACATATCCAACCAGACATGTTGTAGTATTGTTGTGGCACGAAATTTACATTTTGTGCCTGTGTAGTAATTATGTATAGCATAAATTCTTGAAATGTATATAAGTTTTTCCTTAACTTGTATTAATACCAGTATGAATGAATCCCTTAATAATGTTCATCAAAAAAAAGAAAGGAGTCTGCCCATGAAAACCTAACCCTAATTCACTATCTTAAACCCAATCTCTCAAAAGAAACTGGAAATGTACCCGCATTTCCACATCTAATTCACTAAAAAAAGCCCATTTATAACTAAAAAGCATCCAAAAGTATGAAAAGAAAGCTTTATAATAACTCAAAGAGATGGTTGTTGCTGGTATTCTTATCATTGGGATTTATCATTTCCTTACCGCAACTGGCATCAGCCGATCCAGTTGCTGAAGGAAACAATGATTCTGATCTAATCGGTCAGGATCTTCAGCAGCAACAGATTGAAGTTACCGGTACAGTAACTGAAGCCGAAACAGGCAACCCGCTGCCCGGGGTGAACATTGTAATCCAGGGCACCACCAGGGGAACCACTACTGATATGGATGGTAACTATACAATCGAAGCCCCCGAGGATGCCACCCTGGTATATTCCTTTGTAGGCTATGAAAGCCAAACCATTCCGGTTAATGGTCGCCGGGAAATCAATGTTACCCTGGAACAGTCCTCCATGCAACTGGAAGAAGTGGTAGCCATCGGATATGGTTCGGCCAAAAGGAAGGACCTGACTTCCTCCATTTCTACTGTCAATTCGGAGGATATAGATAAAACCCCATCGGCAGATGCCTTGCAATCCCTGCAGGGAAAGGTATCCGGTGTGGAAATTGTCAGCTCCGGTGCACCCGGAACCTCACCGACGGTTCGTGTTCGCGGTATCGGTTCCTATCCGGGTCGGGGAAACGAAAGCCCCTTATATGTAGTAGACGGAGCATTTTATGACAACATCGATTTTTTGAATACTTCGGAGATCGAGTCGATGTCGGTACTTAAAAGTGCTTCTGCAGCTGCCATTTATGGTGTAAGAGCCGCCAACGGTGTAATTGTGATTGAAACCAAATCGGGTGAATTCGACCGCGAAACCCAGATCACCTATGACGGCTATTACGGAGTGCAGGTTGCCCAGGATGTCCTGAAAATGGCCAATGCCGAGCAGTATACTAAGATGGCCATGGCTTCGGGTTCCGCAGCCGATTCCCTGTATATATTAAATGCCATGCAGCGTTACGGCAGAAGCCGGAAGAATCCAAACGTACCTGATGTAAACACCGACTGGTACGATGAGATCCTGCGGCCCGGCCCCATGCAGAACCATTCGCTCACCATCTCGGGCGGCACCGAAAAGTCCTCTTATTCCATCGGTACCAGCTACTTCACCCAGAAGGGGATCCTGGATATGAAAAACAACTACCAGCGCTTCAACCTGCGTTCCAAGGTGGATCACCAGGCCAAGGACTGGTTGACCATTGGCGGTAATGTGATGTTCAGTGATGCCCAACGATATGCGCCGGCAAATTCGGCCTGGAGAAGAGCTTATCATGCCGTACCCATCTTCCCAGCCTATGACAACCAAAACGAGGATGCAGAACCTCTGCAACTGGGGGCTGCAGACATGCTGGGCTACCGGGGCGGTCAAAATCCCCTGGCAGCAACTGAGTTTAACGAAAACCAGATCCTGACCCGCAAGATGCTGGCCAATTTCTATGCCGAGGTGGAGATCATACCCGAACAGCTGACCTTTAAAACAACATACAACTATACCTATTCCTCATTTCAGGGAGAGAATGTAGGTCTATCCTACTATGTCACCGAAAACATGCAGCGGGAAAATTCCACCCTGAATAAGTATACCAACGTCATTTCTGATAAGATCTGGGACAACACCTTGACCTACGACAACAGCTTCGACAATCACAACTTGAGGGTCATGCTGGGTAGCTCATTCAGGGATGAATCCTTTCAAAGACTGGCTGCCGGCGGACTAAATTTTCCAGAGGAACAGCGCAATGCTTGGTACCTGGACAAAGCAGATGAGATCAACGAAGATGCCGTTGGAGATGGTGGTAGCAGATTATACGGGCTTTCCTATTTCGGAAGGGTTCAGTATAATTACCAAAACAAATACTACATTTACGGTACCATGCGTGCTGACGGCACTCAGAAATACCAGGAAAAATGGGGCTATTTCCCAAGTCTCGGTGTTGGCTGGTCTATTTCCCAGGAAGATTTCATGCAAAATGTAGATCCCATCAATTTCCTGAAGCTCCGGGCCAGCTGGGGACAACTAGGTAACGATAAAATACGTCCCTCGGCCGGAACAGCCACCACCAATGTGGTAAACACCGCCATTGACGGATCTCTGGTTTCCGGAACCCAAAGGACCAGTACCTACTCTGTACTCGAATGGGAGCTGGTAGAAGAATTTGATGTAGGAGTTACAGCCACCCTGTTCGATAACCGGATGGATATAGATTTCGACTATTTCATCCGCGACACCAAGAATGCAGCCATCGACGTTCAGCGTCCCCTGCTGGGAGGCAGCACCCTGAAGAACCAGGGTGAGATTCGAAACCAGGGTGTGGAACTCTCCATGAACTGGAGCGATAACATCAATGATAACTGGAGTTACCGGGTAGGTGGCAACCTATCGACCCTAAACAATGAAGTGCTGAACCTCTTTGGTCAGCCGTATCTGAACGGTGGCTCCGCCGAATTCCGCCAGCGCAGCATACCGGGTGAACCCCTGTTGGCATTTTACGGTTGGGAAGTAGCCGGTGTCTATCAAAATCAAACCGAGATACAAAACGATCCGATTGCACAAAACAATGGTTTGGTACCCGGTGATTTCAAATATGTCGATCAAAACGGCGATGAGGCGATTGATGCGGAAGACCGCGTGGTGCTGGGAAGCTATTTCCCCGACTTCAAATATGGTTTCAACCTCCAGGTCAGCTATAAGAATCTGAGCCTCTCGGCCGACTTCATGGGCAAGATGGGCAACAAGATCCTCAACCGCAAGCGCGGAGAGATCATCTGGACCGCCGACCTGAACAAAGACGCCGAACTGGCCACCAACCTGTGGGACGGCGAAGGAAGCACCAACAAATATCCCTCAGCTTCCGGACTGCGTAGAGGATGGAACCAAAAAATGAGCGATTACTTTGTGGAAGATGGCTCTTACTTCAGGATTCGCAACGTGCAACTATCCTATACCATCAAAGACCAAACCCTGATGGGCGTGCAAATGCCTGAAACCAGGATCTACGCTACTGCGGAAAGGCTGCTAACCATCTCCGATTACAACGGTTTTTCCAATGAGGTGTCAAACGGGATTGACGACTTCATGTATCCGACTCCCGCTGTATATAACATTGGCGTCAACGTTAAATTTTAATGCAAAAAGATACAACTATGAAAATCAGTAAATATTCCATAACGCTGTTTGTTTTCATCGGCTTGCTTCTGATTGGTTCAGGCTGCGAGGAGAAGTTGAATGAACCACTGGAAAACACCATTGTAGCCGAGGAAACAGATTATACCCAAACAGATAATATGATCTCTCCTCTTATCGGCATGTATGCCGAGTTTTACGGTATGGGGTGGGAAAAACTACCCCTGATCTCGGTAAGAGGCGATGACGTAAACAAAGGTGCCCAGGGCGATCAGCAACCCTTCGGCAATACCGACAAGTTCAATTATGATGAGAACTACTGGATGTACAACTCGGTCTGGCAGGGATTCTACCGGGGCGTGTTCACCGCGAATTCAACCATTGAAGAAATCGAGAAATATAAGAAACACGCCGATAATAAAGCCCTGGCCGATCAATACATTGCAGAGACAAAAGTGCTGCGGGCCTGGTATCTCTTTCAACTCTCCCGTGTATGGGGAAAGATCTTCATCACTGAAGCATCCGATCCTTCAGGCTTGTTTAATGCGGAGCTTTCTCCCAAGGAGGAAGTGATGCAATACATCTCCGACCAAATGGAACAGGCCGTAGCTGATCTGCCGGATGCCCATCCCAACCAACGGGATGAGATCACAGGTGGGGTAACTCAATATACTGCCCTGGCCATCAAAGCCCAGGCCGACCTGGAACTGGAAGATTACCAGGGCGTGGCCGATGCCACCTCCCCAATCATCAGCTCCGGATTATTCAGCCTGCATGAGGATTTCTATCAGCTCTTCAAGCTCGAGGGCAAGTTGAACGATGAGAACCTGCTCGAATTGCAATATTCCGATTTCGGATCCGGCTCAGGGGAACAGCGCAGCCACCTGTTTGCCTTTTACGGACCACAGAACTGGACCCCCGCCGTTTCCGGAGCCAGCAGCGGCTGGGGCTTCTGGGAACCCACCCTGGAATATATCCAGTTCATGCTCGAGCGAGGTGAGCAGGAACGTCTGCAAACCACCGTCCTGTTCACCCCCGATGGAATTGATGAACTGGAAAATGAGTACGGGCCCCTGCCGGATTGGATCTCCAATGAAACACCTTCGGGCGATATCATTGAGAATGGCCCCCGGGCCAACTTCTTCAGCGGTAAGTATTACTTACCCTCTACCCAACTGACACCAGGGCGTACCGGATACGGAAACAACAAAAATTACCAGATCATCCGCTACGCCGAGGTACTGCTCATGCATGCCGAGGCCCTGGTGCAGGGAGCTACCAGCTCTTCCATATCTGCCGACGATGCCGTCAACCTGGTTAGGAACAGAGCCGGCTTGGACGACCTCTCGAATGTAACCCTCGATCAGGTCATGGATGAAAAATTCGCTGAGATGGCCACTGAAATGGGCATCCGGTTCTACGACATGGTCCGGCTGGAAAGATATGAGGAGTTGAATTATCATGAAGGTGAAGCAGCTTTCACCGAGGATAAAACATTCCTGCCTTATCCATTGAACCAGCAGGATCTGCTCCCTCAACTGCGAAATGAATAAAGTCTAAGCAATTAAAAAGAAAATGGACATGAAAATATTTAGAAATATATTACTTATGGCGACTATGGCCCTGGTTATAGTTGCCTGCGACCGAGGCATCGACCCGATCAGCAAGGTTGAACCGGGTCCCGATGAAGAACCTCCTGTAGTTAATCTCAACTACCCCACTGATGGTACCGCCATCCGGGTAAAAGAGGATATTACCTCCATTGACATCAAGTTTGAGGTGCGCGATGACATTGAAATTCAGTCCATCGTCATTGAGCTTAATGGTTCACAGATTGCCGAATTGACGGAATTCAAGGATTACCGCCGGGTAGTGGAAACCGTTACCTATGATCAGGTAACCAACGGGGAACATACTTTAACCCTCACCGCCACGGACATGAGCGGTAAATCCACATCAAAGTCGGTAGATTTTGAAAAGATCGCCCCCTATGAAACACAGTACGACGGAGAGATCTTCTACATGCCCTTTGATGCAAGCTTCATGGAACTGGTAAGCATCACCAATGCCACGGAAGAAGGTAGTCCAGGCTTTGCAGAAGGAAAAACCAATCAGGCCTACGCCCCGGCTCCCGATTCGTACGTCACCTTCCCCACGGCTACCTTCGCCGCTGGTGATGCACTGACGACAGATGAATTCAGCGCCACTTTCTGGTACAATATGAACACCTCGAAAACCCGCGCTGGAATCCTGGTCATTGGGCCTCCAGGCGACAACGACCGCACCAATGGATTCAGGTTGTTCCGCGAAGGGGACGAAACCAATCAAAATGTCACGCTCAACGTGGGCAATGGTGATAGCGACAGTTGGTTCGGCGGACCTTCCCTTAGCAGTGATGCGGGCTGGGTTCATGTAGCCGTGACCATCTCATCGGATCAAGCCGCTGTCTATTTCGATGGTAACGTGGAAGTGGAAGGCGATTTCCCCGGGCCCATTGGATGGGAAGGATGCGACATCCTCTCAATTGGTTCGGGTGCACCCAGATTCATCGGATGGAACCACCTGTCAGATGTGGGCAGCTTGTATGACGAACTGCGCATATACAACAAAGCCCTCAGCCAGGAGGAAATCCAAACCATCATGGATGAAACAAAAAAATAAAACAGGAAGCCCCTGCAAAAAGGGGCTTCCACTTCCTATTTCCTGAGCAGATTGATAAAACAGGCATAGTCGGAAAACACCCTGTCTTACTGTACAATATGTTGAAATCCGGACTATGCCTGTTTTATACCTTATCGATGATACAACCTTGAAAAGGTTACCACTGGTGCACCAATCACCAAGGTTTGTGGAGAAAGTCTGCGCAAATAAAAAAATCAAATGCCCCCTCAGCCCTTTAAAAGTAAAATCAAACTGACATCCATAAATATGAAGAAGATAGCAATCATACTGCCATTGGCGCTGATCCTGATCCAATGCACTACCAAAAAGCAAGACCCAAATGGTTCCAATAGCACAGATATTTCAGAAGAAGAATTGATGACCCGGGTTCAGAAGCAAACCTTCAATTATTTCTGGGAGGGTGCCGAACCCAATTCCGGCCTGGCCAGGGAAAGAATACACATGGATGGGATATACCCCCAGAATGATCAGGATATTGTCACTACAGGCGGCTCAGGTTTCGGATTGATGGCCATTCTTGTGGGTGTGGAACGGGGTTTTATCACCCGGGAAGAGGCCCTGGAGAGATACCAAAAAGTTCTAACATTTCTCGAAAATGCCGATCGCTTCCATGGTGCCTGGCCCCATTGGTTAAACGGTGAAACAGGAAATGTAAAATCGTTCGGACAAAAGGACGACGGAGGCGACCTGGTGGAGACAGCCTTCCTGATGCAGGGTCTGCTCACCGTGGCCGAATACTTTAAAGATGGCAACCAGCAAGAGCAGCAACTGGCTGCCGACATCCATGAACTTTGGAAAGAGGTGGAATGGGACTGGTACACCAAAGGAGGAGAAGATGTCCTCTACTGGCACTGGTCGCCCAACTATGCATGGGAGAAAGACTTTCCGGTGAAAGGGTACAACGAATGCCTGATCATGTATATTCTGGCTGCTTCTTCCCCCACCCATCCCATTGAAAAAGATGTCTATGAGAAGGGTTGGGCCCGTGACGGAGATATTACAAATGACACGATTTATTATGATCTGCATACCGTGCTCGACCATTACCAAGGTATCGATGACCCGGTAGGCCCCCTTTTCTGGGCACACTATTCCTACCTGGGATTGAATCCCAAAGGCCTTACAGATCAATATGCCGATTACTGGAAACTGAACCGGAATCATGCCCTGATCCATTATCGCTATGCCCTGGACAATCCAAAAGGATACGAAGGGTATGGAAAAGACCAATGGGGATTTACCTCCAGCTATTCGGTCAACGGCTACTCCGCCCACCGCCCCGGAGATGCGGATAAAGGCGTGATATCACCTACAGCTGCCCTATCGTCCTTCCCCTATACCCCGGAAAAATCCATGCAGTTCCTGAAATATCTCTACACCCAGGCCGATAGCCTGATCGGAAAATATGGTCCATATGACGCCTACAGCCATCAACACAACTGGCATACCCCCCGTTACCTGGCCATCGACCAGGGGCCCATCCCCGTGATGATCGAAAACCACAGAAGTGGAATGCTCTGGGATCTGTTCATGTCCAACCCGGATGTACAAAAAGGGTTAAAAAAACTGGGATTCAATAGCTCGAAAATAGAGTAAACCTTATTAATCATCAGTATATCTGCAAGATGATGAAAAAACTGCTGCTCCTTATATCATTATTTATCTTAACCATAGGGATGATCGCCCAGGAAAAACCTTATGACAAGGTGTTTTTTGCCAACAGCCCGATGAGCGGGAATTATTTCTATAGTTCCGCAACATATGAGAATCCCAGCTGGGTTAAAAACCTTCAGAACAAACTTCCTGTCAACGGGCAGCAGTTTTTTACACCACCCAATTCCCTGGAATTGAAATATGTTTCTGGCTCCGGTGGCCAATGGAAAACAGAAATATGGTACCGTTCCCTGCGGGGAGTAGATGCCTTTACTTCAGCTAACCAACTGGTATTCCGGTTGTATGTTCAGTCTTCAACCCAGTCCCGCGAGCTTCCGGCCGTGGCAATAGGTAACCGGGACAAAGGACTTCAGGCTTTTCTCCCTCTGGATAACTTTATTAAAAACTATCACTCCGGTCAATGGTTAACAGTAAGAATTCCACTAACAAGTTTTAATCTGGTTGCAGAAAAGATGAAGCAGGCCAATGTTATGGCATTTCAGCAGCAATCAGAGGATGGCAAGGAACACCAAATGTTCATTGATCAGGTGGAGCTCCTGCCAAATCAAACCCATCCTCCCATTGAAAGCCCGCCTGTAATTGCCTCCTTAACAGGCTATGAAAAACATGTGGATATTGACTGGGAAGACATCTCCGATCCCCGGGTGAAGTATGTGAAAATCTATCGCTCCGGTGACGGTAAAAATTTCCGACCCGTGGGCATTCAATCCCCCCGTATCTCCAGGTATACCGATTATACAGATACCACTTCCCGCACCTGGTATTACAAAATCAGCCTGCTGGACCAATCCTATCATGAATCGTCCCTTTCTGAGCCCCTTCGTGCAAAAACGCATCCCATGGATGATCAGGCGCTGTTGGATATGATCCAAAAAGCCCATTTCCGGTATTACTGGGAGGGCGCTGAACCCAACAGCGGACTGGCCCTGGAATGCATACCTGGCAGACCTCACATGATCGCCAGTGGGGCGTCTGGATTCGGCATGATGGCCCTGCTGGCCGGTGCCGAGAGAGGCTTCATCACCCGCCAGCAGGCGGCAGACCGTTTTGACAAGATCACCCAATTTCTCATGCAAGCTGAAAAGTTCCATGGCGCTTTTCCGCATTTTATAGATGGAAAAACAGGTGAAGTGGTCCCCTTCTTCGGACAAAAGGACAACGGAGGCGACCTGGTAGAGACAGCTTTCCTTACCCAAGGATTGCTGGCAGCCAGAGCCTGGTTCGACAAAAACAATGAACAGGAGAAGCAGATCCGGCAAAGGATCACACAGATATGGGAAGGCATTGAGTGGGATTGGTACCGCAAAACAGACACCAGCAAGTTCCTTTACTGGCATTGGTCGCCCGATCAAGAATGGGTGATCAACCACAAACTGATTGGCTGGAATGAAACGATGATCACCTATGTGTTGGGTATCTCTTCACCTACCCACAATATACCGGCCGGGATGTACTATACAGGTTGGGCAGGCCAAACAAAGGAAGCCCGGCAATACAGAGCAGCCTGGGGGAATACAAAAGAAGGAGCACATTACACCAATGAAAATGTGTATTATGGCATCCCCCTCAAAGTGGGTGTTTCAACTGGAGGGCCCTTATTTTTCACGCATTATTCCTTTATGGGATTGAACCCCCACCAAGTGGAAGATGCTTATACCAATTATTTTGAAAACAACCGCAACATAGCCCGGATCAATCACCGATATTGCACAGAAAACCCCGAAAGCCACCAGGGCTATGGTCCTGATTGCTGGGGGCTTACCGCCAGCGACGGTCCGTGGAATTATTCGGCTGATGAACCCAAACCTGAAGGCGATCCCGGCAAAATTACCCCTACCGGGGCCCTGGCCTCCTTCCCCTACACACCCGACAAATCCATGGAAGCACTCAAAAATTATTACCGCAACTATGGCAAATTTCTGTGGGGTGCCTATGGATTCCGGGATGCCTTTAACCTGGATAAAAGCTGGCGCTCACAGATTTATATGGGATTGAACCAGGCGCCCATCGTGGCTATGATCGAAAACTACCGCTCCGGCTTGATATGGAAATTGTTTATGAGCAATGATGAAATTCAAAAGGGATTGAAGAGGATCGAAGCTGAAAATCCCCAATAATCAAAAGCAATGTCAATCGTAGATATACGAAGAAATCTTAATAAAAAACAAGCAAATGAAACGTCCATGACAAAATAATCATTAATATCACAAAAGGAGATGATTATTTTGTCATGGTAAGTTCCATATGGCCATAATAAATAATAAGATAATCATATGAAATACCTGAATACATTCTTAATCATCACAGGATTCCTGCTGATAGCAGGATCATCTTTGGCCCAGCAAAAGACCTTTTGTAACCCCCTCGACATCGATTACACCTATATGATCTATGACGCCCACAAGGATATCTCCTACCGTTCCGGCGCCGACCCTGCAGTAGTAGAATTCAGAAATGAATATTATATGTTCGTCACCCGGTCCATGGGGTACTGGCATTCGAAGGATCTGCTGCACTGGGATTTTATACAACCTGAACAGTGGTATTTCCAGGGCTCCAATGCACCTGCCGCCTTCAATTATAAGGATTCATTGCTATACCTGGCAGGCAACCCGTCCGGCTCCATGAGTGTGCTCTATACCGATGATCCTGCCTCGGGAGAATGGCAGGCCACCCCCTCCATCCTGCACAACCTTCAGGATCCCGCCCTGTTTATCGACGAAGACCGTCAGGCCTATATCTTCTGGGGCTCCTCCAACAAATGGCCCATCCGCGGGAAGAAGCTGGATATGTCACACCGCTTCCGGCCTTCCGACAGCATCGTGGAACTTTTTAACCTCAATGCCCAAAAACACGGATGGGAACGCTTCGGGGAAAACCATTCCGACAGCGTGCGGGGATATATTGAAGGCCCCTGGCTTACTAAGCACAACGACAAATACTACATGCAATATGCAGCTCCGGGAACGGAGTTCAATGTTTACGGGGATGGGGTCTATATGAGCGATTCCCCTCTAGGGCCTTATGAGTATGCTCCGAATAACCCGGTATCCTATAAACCCGGAGGATTCGCCAATGGAGCAGGACATGGCAGTACCGTAACCGGTCCGCTAGGCAATCACTGGCATTTCGGTACCATGGCCCTTTCAGTAAATATCAACTGGGAGAGACGCATCGTGATGTATCGCACTCATTTCGATGAAGACGGGCTGATGCACACCAACACCTACTTCGGCGATTATCCCCGCTATGCACCCATGGTACCCGATAAGGCAGGAAAATTCACCGGATGGATGCTCCTCTCCTACAACAAACCCGTTGAAGCATCCTCGTCAAATAAAAGCCACACACCAGAAAACATTGTGGATGAAAACGTCAAGTCTTTCTGGCTGGCAAAAGAAAACAACGATCGGCAATGGGTGGAAGTTGACCTGGAAGAACCGGCTAAGGTCTATGCCACTCAGGTTAACTACCACGACTACAAGCCCAATCTCTATGGAAGGGTACCCGGCCTCTTCCATAGATATGTCATCGAAGGATCCACAGATGGCAAGAACTGGGTGACATTGGTTGACAAAAGCGACAGTTACGAAGACACACCCAACGACTATGTCGAATTGACCCAACCTAAAACCGTCCGATATATAAGGTATAAAAACATCCATGTTCCCAACCGAAACCTGGCCATCTCCGATATCCGGATCTTTGGCCTCGGGCAGGGCAATCCACCCGGGCAGGTCAAAAACCTGCAGGTTACCCGCCGCCAGGATCGCCGGGACGCTCTCATACAATGGGAACCACAGGAAAACGCCCAGGGATACAATGTGCTATGGGGCATCGCACCCGATAAGCTATATCACTCCTGGATGGTTTACGATAAAGACCACCTGAATCTTAGGTCTCTGAATGTGGATCAATCCTATTACTTTAAAGTGGAAGCCTTTAATGAAAACGGGGTCTCGGAAAGATCCCAGGCAGTCAAAGTCGAATAACACATGATGCGTAAAGATCGATCATGAAGATAAACCGTGTTATAAAAATACATGCCGTCTTGAAGATGAATCCGGTCCATCGGTTGCTGCTTATACCGCTGGTGCTGCTGTTTCTTTCATGCGAGAAGAAGGAAGATAATGCCCCGGAAACCGACACAAAGCTTGAAATCACTTCAGCGAGAGTCGGCAAAATCAGCCTTTCTGCTTCTTCCCTAACTGAAAACGCTCCGGTGGACAAACCCCTGGTATTGAATTTTAGCGGGGCTGTGGATACCTCAACCCTTCAGAACAATATTGAGCTGTACGGACCCAACTCAGAGAAATTGGACCTGGACTTTTTCATTTTCCAGGACAGAAAATCCATTTCTGCTGCTCCCGAAAAGAAGCTGGATTACAACACGCAGTATCGATTAAACATTAAGGAGGGGCTCAAGGGAGAAGAAGGCGAAACCTTTCCCGGGGCGGAATACCGGTTTAAAACCGAAAACGGCACCTTGAAGATTCAATCCATAAAACTGAATGAAAAAGATTTTAGCCTGCAATACCGCATCAAGAACATTGATTTTCAGACCCGGTTTGTTGCCACCTTCAATGCCCAGGTGGAGAAAGAAGGAATCGATCAGCAAATAAGCCTTTCCCATGAGGGAGAGGAAATTCCGCTTACCATCGGCTACCGGGATGGAGACAGTACCCTGGTGGTTGAAAATGAAGAACCCCTGGATTATTACCTCGAATATACCTTCCAGCTCGATAGGGGCTTAAGGTCCGCCGGCGGATTTGACTTTGATGGTTTCCAGAACAGCTTCTACACCCGGCTGGACAGCACCGATAAATTTCCCAGGATACCTGATGAAGAGTTGTTAACCCAAATACAGGAGCAAACCTTCAAATATTTCTGGGATCATGCTCATCCCGACTGCGGACTGGCCCGGGAAAGAAATACCTCCAACAATACTGTCACTTCGGGCGGTTCGGGTTTTGGTATCATGTCAATCATCGTTGGGATCGAGCGGGGTTTTATAACCCGAACAGAGGGTATGGAACGTATGGAGAAAATCCTCAGCTTTTTGGAGGATGATAACCTGCGCTTCCATGGAGCCTGGCCCCACTGGATGAACGGTTCTACCGGTGAAGTAGTACCTTTCAGCGAAAAGGATAATGGGGGCGACCTGGTGGAGACCGCTTT
>JAGXLC010000070.1:0-15231 GCA_018334875.1 Bacteroidales bacterium
GTCAAAAATGATGGCCCCTTTGTCCTGATGGTTTATCAATATGGATTCAAAAGCCTGCATAAGCGCATATTCTTCAATGCCTGGAGAAAACTGAAGTACCTTGAAGTAGTTTTTGATGCTGAAAGCCATATAAAAAACTTAAGCCTGAAAAAGGTCGTTTTAAACTTTCTTTTGCTGGCATTTCTCGTAGCCGGTTCAGGATATATCGTTGCTCTGTCGGGAATCGCCATTGGTGACCAAACCAATCTTTCAGAAAGTTTCGTGGGTACTTTGTTAAATGCCGTATCCACTTTCCTGCCGGAACTGATCGTCTCCATAGCTGCCGTGCGGCGAAAGCCCTCGCTATAACTGTTAGCAACATTATAGGAGAAAACACATGTGATGTGCTTTTCGTGGCTTTTGCTGATATAGCCTACAGCAAAGGCAGCATCCTTCATTCAGTGATCCAGAATCAGATTTTTATAATGGCATTAACTATGCTGATGGTCAGTGCACTGATATTGGGTTTGCTGTATCGCGAGCAGAAAGGAATCGGCAAGATAGGCTGGGAAAGCTTCCTGATTATCCTGCTCTATCTCTTTGGTAACGCTTTCCTGCTGTTTGCATAATCAAATGATCTCATGAGGATTAAATACATTTATGCAATCATTTGATTGTGTTTGATTTAGAGGCTCTTTGTAAAGCAGAATTTAAATAATTTTTTACCGGATGGCTTCCCGATAAGCTTCGGCTCCTCCTACTACCGGCAGCTCAATGTGAGTATTATCCAAGTCAATCTTCAGCTCAGTCCCCGGATCGGGCCATAGGGTAAAGTCCTTGTCAGAGGAAAAAATCATCAAGCCAATCTTCTGCCCAGACGGGATAATTTGGTCATCAGGTTGTAAATCAAAACTCATTTTATAGAATTTGCCAGGCTCTAATGGTTCACTCTTGGTGAGTGAATTGCGGTTTTGCGGATCTGCCCAGCCCCTTGTTATAATATTGTCTGTGATATCTGTGTCTTTATCCTCTGACCATGGGAGAGAAACCAGCCACACCGATAAATTGGCCGACGGTTTGCTGCTTGCCAGTCTGATTTTGATGTTTGCCAGACCGGACAGGTGAACAGAATCCTTCACGGTAGGGGTGATATACAACAACCTGTGATCGGTCCATTCTGCCTGGGCGAGATTCGACCCACTGAACGAGAAATTGTCCACTAGGGTTTCCTTACCCTGAGGGGCAGGTTTGGATGTAACCAAACCTCCTGATTGTGGGGCTCCTGCTGTAAGGTGCATAGTAACTTTTTCAGCCTGAGGATTGGGATAAGCTTCATAGGGAGTCGGATTATCCCGTTTATCTTTTTCGCGGACGATCCAAACTTCAGGTTCCTCTTCCACATTATTTTCCACACCCAAAAGGTAACGGGTAAACCATCTGTTCATCATGTCCAGTGGTGGCTTTCCCCCATGTCCGCCCTGATGATAGTATAATTTTACGGGCAATCCTTTCTCTTTCGCTTTTTTGTATATTCTATAGCTGTGTAGAGGTACCACATTCCAGTCGTTGAAAGCATGTACCATGAACAGTGCAACCTTCATGGGATCCATATCATTCAGATAGTCCCGGCTGGCCCAGAATTCATTGTAATCGCCTTTTTTTCTGTCGAAGTTTTCCAGCATCACTTCATCCCTGATTTTACAGTTGCACCATTCCCATCTTTTCGGGTTGCTGTGAATCCAGTCATAAAGGAAGTCTATGTCTTCTCCTAGATAGCCGTGGGGATGACGGACCAGACCGTTGGAACGATAATAGTGATAATAAGAGGTGTTTGGTGCAATGGGGATGATCGCTTCAAGTCCTTCAACTCCTGTTGTTGCAGCTGCCAGTGGTATGGTGCCATTATAGGAAGTTCCTGTCATTCCCACTTTACCTGTAGACCAGTAAGCAGTTACCGTTTCATCTCCATCAGGAGTAGTATATCCTTTGGCCAGTCCATTAAGCCAGTCAATAACAGCCTTTGGTGCTAATGCTTCATTATCTCCGCCCACAGTGGGACAACCTTCTGATAGCCCTGTGCCTGGTGCTTCTGAATGTACCACGATGAATCCCCGGGGAACCCACTCTTTAACATGGGACTTCGAGATAATGGGGCGCTGACCTTCTGGTTCTATAGGGGAAAAATGTTGGCGTTCCGGAGGCTCAGTATGTAATTCCTGCCTTACATCCCAGAAGTATTCCTTATCTCCTGGCCCTGTGCCTGCAAAGTAAGGACTTGAAACATAAATTACAGGAAGCTTTAATCCTTCCGTTTCGGTTTGCCGGGGGCGAGTGACAGCTACATGCATGCGATCAAGCTTACCGTCACCATCGGAGTCAAATTCAGTCTCCACCCAAAGATCATGACGAATCCAATATTCAGAATCTTCAAATTCAGGAACTATTTGGGCTTCACCATCCTCGATGATGGGTTTGGCAAGTTCCTTGTCTCCATATACAATGGGATTTTCCTGGGCAATAATTTTAAAAGCAGCTAAGGATATGGCCATCGCAAGGATGATCATTATAGCTGCCAGCTTTTTGAATCTTTTCATGTTCATGTTGATTTTTGTTGGTTATTTTTCTTTTATCGTAAAGTAAATAAATTTCAAAAAAAGGACAAACAGGAGAATACCATAATTATTAAACTGGAAAATTTCTGATGTGAAACAGTCGATTTTCTATTTGTATTTCAGCCGTTTACCTTTAAGGTCCTCTGGTATTTAGGGCCTAATAACAAGGATAACATAAAAAATGATTCAATAAACCAATAGGTCAATTGAATCATTTTTTGCTACTACCATTTATCTGATCAGAATTGCCGAATTTGCCAATTTGTATGGTATGGCAGACAAGCTTTTAATATTTATCTGGCAAATCCACTGCAGTTTTTTTCCATACTTTATAAAAATCGCTGACTGCCTTTTTAAATTTATCATAATCTTTTCTGGTTTCAAAAATTTGCCAGTCATCCCAGATTGCATACCTAATATGATTTAATAAACGACCTTCAGGCCACAGGAAAACCTGGCCCCAGATCAATCTGTTATTGGCATTTATTCCGGGATTCTCCTCTGTTCCATCGCCATCAATGGCTTCAAAATGTTCTTTACTGAGCAGGTTTTTGGTGGCAGTTTCCAGGTTGTTTTTGATCCATTCCGATCGTTCGGCCATGGATACATAACCCACTCCTGAATTTTCTCGTTGATGGGCCCATGCCAGACATATCTGTGGCGGCGTCAGCCCGGTTTCTTTTGCAATATTCTGAATCACATGATGCTTCATGTCCGCCTGATGCTCGGGGAAACGATCTCTTCCTGGTCGGCGTGGAGAACCTAAAGCCATATATCCTGAAGGAACTATATTATTATCTATAAGATACTTAACAAATTCTTTTTGCTGAAATAAGGGATGCAATTCCATCTGATTGTAAACCGGCCGGTTGAATTCATTGGTATCCCTCAATAAGAGCTCCATTGTTTTGGGGGTTTGATTTGAAGTACCAATATTCTTAACCTTGCCGCTTTTCTTGAGTTCTGTCATCTGGTCCCATACCTCGTTCATGAACATTTCATGGATATAAGGAACTGCATTTTCGTTGTATGAATCCCCGGTAGCGCCAGGTTCATGATGATTAGGCCAGGGCCAGTGTACAACATACATATCCAGGTAGTCAAGTCCAAGCTTACGCAAGGAATCCTCGCAGGCAGGAATAATTTCTTCGCGGCTCATGTTCTTGTTCCAAAGCTTGGACAATACAAAAAGATCCTCTCTATTAACCAATCCTTTCTTTATGGCTTTGTCAATTGCGCGACCAACGACCTCTTCGTTCTGATAAGCGGTGGCGCAATCCAAATGCCTGTATCCCAAACGGATTGCTTCTATAATGATATCCTCCATAGCCTCCTGTAGGTCAGGATTGTCTGAATGAAATGTCCCCATAGCAGCCTGAGGCATAAGGGTTCCATCCGGTAATTTAATTTGTGTTACAGAGCTTGGATCGATGGGCTTAACGTTTGTGTCAATATTTACTGAACTCATAAGCAATTTGTTTAGGTTATTATATTTTATTCATTCATTTTCTAAATTTTGATATTATCTTTAATTAGTGGATTTATAAATAATTTTTAAAAATACAAAATACCTTAAATTAAATATTTATGGCATGAGACAGACAATAACATGTTTTATTTTTTAATTAATGTTCAAAAATATAAAAATTTCTTTTTCTTTACAACTCATATTCTTAATTTTTTATCAGAACACATACAAGTAACTCATTTAAAGCAGTTTTAGAAAAGATGCTATTGTGTTGTTGGTATTGAGCAAAAAGTATTTTCGGTAAAAATACTGATAACCAAAGAGATTTAATGCGATAACTACACCTGCTTTGCCTACGTATTTAAAATCTATGGCGACGATTTGGAAGTAGAGCTCATTGCTCACTCATATCGCCCTTAAGCAGCCTAGTTTATGTGTCAAAGTTGCGTTCCCTATGAATGATTTCACTGTTAACTGGCAGGTTGTTCTGGTTTCAGGAAATGTACCCCTTGGTACCCTTAGAAAAACTGAAAATTTGAATTCTATTTCCAATTTTGGGAGGAGAATGTGACTTGCCCTATTTTAAAATAATTTTCAAAAAAATAAATTATACTGAATTCAATTTGACTTTATAAAGCAAGTAATTATCCTGACTCCTGATATCTAAGAGATTGGACATGTTTGAGCTGTCGGATTGGGTGAATTTATTGGTCGGAAAAGAGCGGGAAAACACTTCGCCTAAATGATTATCTCAAAAATAGCCATAATTGAAAGTAAGCACATAACAAGTTATATTTATTTTAATGCTTTTTACTTATTTAAACGTGAATTGTTGATGAGAATTTTTAATTATTTTTATCTGAATATTATTGCTATCTTTCTTGTCGTTGAATGTTTTCATGATTATAAGCATGCAATTCTAAGTTCATTATTTTGTCCATGATAAGTGAAACGGCCCCCATGGTGGTTTCCTGTTCTTCAAAGGAACTAGCCTTAATTTTTAAGTTGGATTTAGATGATAGCAAATACTTGGATATTTTTTTTTCAATCAAGTCAAAGAAGAATTTTCCGTTGAGAGAAATTCCACCTCCTATAAAAACCACTTCCGGATTAAGTAGATTGGCGAGAGTGGCTATACCTTTAGCCAGGTATTCGGTTATCTCATCATATATCTGTATAGATGCTCTGTCTCCTTTTTTTGCTGCCTTGCCTACAATTTCTGCGTCAATGTTACTTGAACGGTTGCCGCTAAGCTCTTTCAGTATATCTGATTCTCCACTTTCAAATGCCTTGATCCCCAGATTGGCTATTCTGTGTCCAGAGGCTAGGGCTTCTATACATCCATACATTCCACAATCACATTGTACTTTCGATGTGGAATCTACGAGAATATGGCCAAATTCACCGGCATATCCGGAATCGCCTCTTACTAATTTTCCTTCAACAACTAATCCTGCAGCAATACCATACCCCACATTGATGACGGCAAAATTATTCATGTTTTGTTTGTTTCCGAACCGCAACTCCCCCAATGCCATCAACCGGGTTGAATTGTCATAGAAAAAGGGTAGGTTAATCTTGCCTTCCAGTTCCTTTCTTAAATCCACATTGGTCCATCCGAAATCAGGGGAAGACTCGATGATTCCTGTATCCTTATTCACTAATCCTGCTACACCGATTCCTACACCCCATATTTGTGCATTTGGGCCCTTTCGTTTTTTAAATTTTTCAACGATTTGATTAATCTTTTCAATGATCGAATCAAAACCTTTATTGATTTCTGTGGGTATTTGTATTTCTGATAAGCAGGTGGCGTTTAAGTTGATCAGACATCCTCTGATGTATGTAGCTCCCAGGTCAATGCCAATGATATTATTGTCTTCTCCTTTGAATTGTACAATTACCGGGGGACGACCATTCTTGTGATGGACATTGCCATTTCCTACTCCCATATACTTAACCAACTGATCCTTGTGAACCAGACCGTCCACAATCCTTGAAACTGTCGGATGAGTAAGCCCTGTTTCTTTTGAGATTTCTGATCTGCTGATTTGATACCTTTCTTTGATAAGATTCAAGATTCTTTTTTTATTAATCATTTTTATAGTAACTGAATCCATTTTTTAAAATTCTTGGTAAATATTTTTTTAAATGATCTATTGGTGTTTTTTTGAACCATTAATTCTTTTGTTTTTTGCAAAATTATAAAAAATATAATGCTCTTGCTATTTTAAAGATTAATTTACTAATTGGTATATAATTAATGAAACCAGTATAAAAAGCATAATATCGGCAGATAAGGCACTAAACGGCTTTTGCAGATAATTGCTTATCAGGGGAATAATTATTCTGTATTTTATTAGTCTATTGGCTAGAGCGCCTTTTGGGACCGTACTCATGTGTTTCTATCAAGAAGAAAACGTCTATTTTATTGAGGATATTTGGCAATGCCAGATGGATACAAGCATGATTCCATATTTTTCCCTGAAGGAGATGATTACAATCCTTGAACAAGGAATAATCCCTTGGCAAGTTTTTATGGTGCCATGGAAAAGTTCATCAGTTGAAATCGATAGGAAAAGACATTAATGTGTTGTTTCGGGGAGAGGATTATTTTATGAATATGTCAAATATTTTAATTTATTTTAAAAATTTAATGTTAATTTTAAAACCAAAATTACCTGTGTTGAATAGTAAAGTTATAATATATTGAATTTATTGTTAAAATTTTTTTGTTCAAAATATAAGATTATGATGTCTTATATTTCTGTTAATTCTTTCAAACAGACAATTTAAAAAGAATTATTTGCTGTTAATGATCACTAAATTTTGTATAACGAGTGACAGTGGAAAAAACAAAAATATTTTGTAATTATTTTTTATGTTTTTATTTTTGAAAATCATGTTAAAAATAAAATTCTATGAAAGAAACAGGTATTGTTAACCGAGATTTGGCCCATGTGCTTTCAAAACAGGGACATGGGGATATGCTTTTGGTTGCGGATGCAGGTTTTGCGATCCCGGAGGGAGTGGAGACGATCGATCTGTCCCTTTCTGAAAATCAGCCTATGGTGTTGGATGTTTTAAATGAGTTTAAAAAGTTTTTTTCTGTGGAAAAGCTGATTCTTGCCGAGGAGACCCAACAGGTTAATCCTACCCATTTCAACAAAGTTTCACGTGCCTTTGGCCAGGATATAGAAGTAGAAACCATACCTCATGCTCAGTTAAAGGAACTCAGTTATAAAGTAAAAGCGATTGTCCGTACGGGTGACTTCACTGCCAATGGCAATATAATTCTGGTTTCAGGAGCTGGTAGTCGATGGTACCTGGAGAATCCCTGATAGGCTGGAGTATTTTTTTATTCTAGTGACAATGTTAGAATTGTTCTATTGATTAATTGCTTGAGCTTTAATATTGAATTGATTCATCAGAATATAAACTAAAAAAAATTTATGGAGCAAGTAACTATCCCTACGCTTGATTTAGTCATTATCATAGCATTTATAGTTGGAATAACCCTGATTGGGGCTCTTCAAATGCGCAAAAAGCGAGAGACAAGTGATTCATTTTTTCTAGCTGGTCGTGGACTGAACTGGGTATTTATAGGTTCTTCTCTTTTCGCTGCAAACATTTCGACGATCCACTTGGTTGGTTTGGCCGATTCAGGTTTTAACGAAGGAATGGTCTGGGGTAATTTCGAGTGGCTGGCTGCGGTCGATCTGATCTTTCTGGCCTTGATATTCGCCCCTTTCTATTTTAAAAGCCGCATTCAAACGCTTCCGGAGTTTCTGGAGCGGCGCTATGACTCCAGGTCGCGTTCGGTCTTTGCTTTTATCGCGATACTGGGAGCTCTTTTTGTTCACATTGGTATGAGCCTCTATGCAGGAGCAGCCATTATAGAACGGTTTTTCGGCCTCAGTATATACTTTTCGATCGCAGGTATCGCCTTGGTGACCCTTCTTTACTATGTTATGGGGGGATTGAAAGGGGTTGTGATTACCCAGGCGATCCAGACGGTGCTTCTGATCGGCGGCTCGACAACCCTGACCATTATTGGATTAAATGAACTTGGAGATGTAGGCATAACCTCCTTTGCCGATTTCAAGGCAGCAGCCCGTCCTGGTGCCTTTGAAATGCTTCACTCCCCTGCCTCAATCCAGGAGACGACAAGCCAAGTGAACGAGGAATTTGCCTCAAAGGGCTTTGGAACTATTGGAAACAGTGGTTTAACCTGGTTTGCCTGTTTCCTGGGCTACCCGATCCTGGGGCTTTGGTACTGGTGTTCGGACCAGACGATTGTTCAGCAGGTTTTAGCAGCCCGCAGCCGCAATGATGCCCAGCGGGGACCTGTTCTGGCCGGTTTTCTGAAGATCATTACTCCTTTTATTATGGTTTTTCCCGGCATTATCGCCTACATTTTGTTCAAACAGGAGGTTTTTTCGGCCGCTATGTCAGCTGGTCTTGACAAACCGGGAGGAATGGCCCTTTCGGTGATGATCGAGAAGTTGTTGCCAACAGGACTGATCGGTTTGATGGCTGCTGCGCTTCTTGCAGCATTGATGAGCACCATTGCAGCAGCCCTGAACAGCATCTCGACGCTGGTATCGGTGGATATTGTCAAACGTGTTAAGCCCTCGGTGCCGGATAAGAAGCTGATCCCGATCGGCCGGGTGAGCGCCCTGGTGGTGATGGTACTGGCCGTGCTGTGGTCAACCCAGGGTGACCAGTTCTCAAGCATTTTTGACGCGATCAACAGGGTTGCCCAAGCTCTGTCACCGCCGGTAGCAACGGTTCTTTTGTTGGGTGTGCTGTATAGACGAGGTACTAGGCAAGCATCGTTCTATACCCTATCAATAGGCCTGATCATTGGCATTACCCTGTTCCTTCTGGACTTTAAGCCGGTCACCGGAGAGCTGTTGATCACCAACGAACTGGGAATTCCATTCATGATGCAGGCTTTTTGGACTTTTGTGATCTGTGTGATCTTATTTGTAACAATCAGCCATTTCACGCCTCGTCCGGATGAAGAGACAATCCGCGAATATACGTGGACGCATCCCTTGGAAACGGTCAGGGGCAAGTTCACAGGGATATTAGATGTACGGATTCTGATCATGCTGCTGGTGGCCGTGATGGTGGTACTCTATACCATCTTTTCTTGACAGCACAAAGGATAGAGCTTAGTGTAATAAACAAGGAATGTGTAATATAATATCATTTAATCGTTTATAACATAAAACATTAATTTATCAAATAAATAAAAAACATAAAAAGAAAGGACACGATATATGAGACAAGAAGTAATGACAAGTCCGGGAAATATTGAAATTCGGAATGTTGATATGCCTTCCGACCCGGGCCCTAATGAGGTAATGCTGAAGATCCAGCGCATCGGGGTATGTGGAACCGACATGCATGTTTACCACGGCACTCATCCTGCCACACCATATCCGGTGGTACAGGGTCACGAATATTCAGCGGTAGTGGAAAAAATTGGCAGCGATGTGACGAAGGTTAAAACCGGAGATAGGGCTACGGCTCGTCCTCAGCAGACCTGCGGAGTTTGTGGGCCTTGCAAGCGAGGGCACTACAATGTTTGTGAGAACCTCAAGGTAGAAGGTTTCCAGGCACCTGGTGTGGCCCAGGATTATGCTATATTACCAGAAGAACGTTTGGTACGGCTTCCGGAGAGTATGAGCTTTGAAAAAGGCGCTATGGTTGAACCTGTAGCAGTGGGCGCCCATTCTACACGTCGTTCTCATTCCCTGGAAGGTAAGAATGTGGTTGTATCAGGTGCCGGGATGATCGGCAATGTGGTAGCTCAGTTTGCCCGTATCCGCGGGGCAAAAAAGGTTTTGATAACTGATGTAAGCGATTTTCGTCTGGACAAAGCCCGTGAGTGTGGCATAGAACATACCCTGAATGTACAGGAGAAAGACTTTGTCGAAGGAGTCAGAGAAATATTCGGTGAAGAAAAGTTTCAGGCCGGCTTCGAGGCTGCCGGGGTACAGAGTTCACTGGATAATTTGATTGCCAACGTGGAGAAAGGCGGTGACGTGCTAATTCTTGGTGTATATGGCAAGAATCCGGTGGTGAACATGTTCCATGTGGGTGAGCACGAACTGCAACTTTTCGGTTCGCTGATGTACCGCCATGAGGACTACGAAGAAACCGTGCAGATGCTCTCGGAAGAAAAGGTAGTGGTTGACCCACTGATAACGACCCATTTCCCCTTTGAAAAGTATGCGGAGGCATATAAATATATTGAAGAGCAGGGCGATCATATCATGAAGGTGTTTATTGACCTTTAATCACACTTGTATTTATGTTAGATATCCAGAATTATAAAATAGCCGGTATAGGGGAGTTGCTTTGGGATATCACACCCAGGGAAAACAACTGGGAGGTGCCCCGAGCAATTGTATATACCATGGCATTGATAAGGATATTGAGGGATATGTCATAACTGCCGTTGGAGATGACGAAAATGGGCGGGAAATTATGAACCGGTTAAAAGAACTTAATGTTCACACAGATTTTGTTCAGACTACCTCAGAATATCCTACAGGTACAGTAGGTGTTGAGCTGGATGAGGAAGGAAAACCCGATTATCAGATATATGAAAATGTAGCCTGGGATCATATAGAATGGAAAGAATATCTACGGAAATTAGCAGCGAATCTTGACGGGGTGTGTTTTGGAAGCCTTTTCCAGCGCAACCATGTTTCACGGAACACCATTCATAAGTTCCTTGAGTCTACTAATTCCAGTTGTACCCGCGTATTTGATGTAAATCTTCGCCAGGGTAATTATAACCGGCAGGTGATTCTCAAATCCCTCGAACGTGCAGATGTTGTCAAGCTTAATGAAGAGGAGTTACCTGTCCTTTCGAATTATCTCGGCTATACTGATGAGCTGGAAGATGTTTTGCAAAAGCTTTTAAAAGATTACGAGCTTCACCTCATTGCTTATACAAAAGGTTCTGAAGGGAGCTTGTTAATGAGCCAGGGAGATCAATCTTATATGGAAGTACCTGATGTCAAAGTGGCCGATACCATTGGTGCGGGGGATGCCTTTACCGGGATTCTGCTCAAGGGCCTATTGCAGGGAGTAGACCTTCGCAGCATTCATCAAACTTCTACAGAAGTTGCGGCTTATGTATGTACCCAACAGGCGGCCACACCTAAGGTAACCGATGATATATTAAAATTTTAATATTCTCGGAAAATGAATGATTCAACCGACAAAAGTCACTTCTTCAAACTTAACCATAAATAACCTATTGATTATGAATAAATTTATTGTATTGGGTTTCGCAATTATTCTTATTGCTGCTTCCTGTTCTCAACAGCAAAAGGATTGCCTGGACAAACAGGAGCATAAAAATGTGAAACGCATCGGTCAGGTGGTGAAGCTTAAAAAAGAGTACCTGGATGAGTATAAAAGATTGCATGCAGATACCACTCCTGGTGTCAGAGATCTATTGAGAAAATATCACATACGCAACTTCAACATCTTTCTGGTTCAACTGGCAGACGGAGATTACTATGAATTTGCCTACTATGAATACTGGGGCGATAATTATGAAAAAGATATGGGAAAACTTGACAATGAACCGAGAAATCAGAATTGGCTTAGACGCACCGATCCCATGCAGGAAGGTATTACCGAAGACCAGAAAGGTTGGAAGGTTATGGAAAGAATTTATTTTAATTATTAAATAAACTTATTTTTAACACAACTTTAAGAATGTTTTTTTATCATATTAATAAATGTAAATATTTAATTTATGAATTACTTAGGTATAACATTAAAATTAACTATTACTTTAGTTATTGCCAGCTTATTGTTGGTAAATTGTAGTAAAGAAACGGGTAATAGTAAAGAAAAGACCTACGATCCTAGGTGGGAATCTTTAACCCAGCATCAAATTCCGGAGTGGCTGAGAGATGCCAAGTTTGGGATTTATACCCATTTTGGTATCTATTGTGAAACCGCTACGCGGGGCAATGCTACATGGAATGCTCATGCAGCTTATAATGACCCTGAAAGCAAAGCTGCCCAGGATTTTTATGAAGAGTATGGAAAAATTACCAAGGATTTTGGTTATAAAGATTTGATTCCTAAATTCAAAGCAGAAAAGTTTGACGCGGAAAAGTGGGCGAAGCTATTTAAAAAGGCCGGGGCAAAATTTGCCGGTCCGGTTGCTGAGCATCACGACGGATTTGCCATGTGGGATACCAAGTATTCCAAGTGGAACGCCGCCAATATGGGACCCGAGACCGATGTGGTAGACGAACTTGAGAAAGCTATAAAAGGCGAGGGCATGAAGTTCGTCACAGCTTTTCACCATGCCGCCAACTGGGGCTGGTTTCCTGTTTGGGATGAAACCAAAGACTGCAGTAATCCCAAGTACTCCGGTCTTTACGGCCAAAACCATCCCGAGGTTGAGATCTATCCCAACAAGGATTTCCTGGATGAGTGGTATAACAAGCTCATCGAAGTCATCGACAAATATGAGCCAGATTATATGTGGTTTGATTTTGCCCTGGACCGCATCCGGGAGGATTATGTGAAGAAGTATGTTGCCTACTACTACAACCACGCCGCTGAACGCAACAAGGATGTGGTAATTTCTTACAAACACCATGACCTGCCACCAGGAGTGGGACTCTTTGACCTGGAGCTCGGCCAGCAGCCCCACCTAACCCATTATAACTGGATTACAGACAGTTCAGTGGACGATCAGGGTGCTTGGGGTTACATTCCCGGTTTGAAATATAAATCGGTGAACCGCCTGGTCGACAACCTGGTGGACCGTGTCAGCAAAAACGGATTCCTCCTGATGAACGTGGGTCCCAAGGCCGATGGTACTATCCCCGAAGGAGCCAGAGAAGCACTTCTGGGTATGGGCGACTGGCTGGATGTGAACGGTGAGGCCATCTACGGTACCCGTTCCTGGACCAAGTACGGTGAAGGCCCAACCAGCGTGGAAGGTGCCGATGAAGAGGCCATGTTTAACGAAGCCGACCTGGATTACACCGCAAAAGACATTCGTTTTACCGTACAGGACAATATATTGTATGCTACTGTACTGAAGTGGCCAGGTGATGAGGTAACCATCGCAAGCCTGGTACCCGGTGATTTTGAAGGTTATCACCTGTATCCCGAAGAGATCAAGTCTATTACCATGCTGGGCGACGGCCAGGAGCTGGACTGGGACCTCGACAAGGAGAAAGGACTTACCATCCAGACACCCGATCAGAAACCCTGTAAGCATGCCTATGTATTCAAGATTGTCAGAAAGAAAAGAATGGACAATATACCGGGAGAGAGCAAATAAGTAAGTGAATAATTGGGGTATGCACTTGAAACATATTAAAAATTGCAATAAATTTGGGGAATATGAAAATTCCCAAAAATCAAATGGAATTTGAGAAGATCTTCGCAACCGAAGAACAATGCTTGGCCTATTTGCAAGAGTTTCGCTTTCCGAACGGTTACTCATTTAGAAAATGCGGCTATACAAGCTATTAGGTTAACAAACGAGGAGTGTTGATTTGTAAATACTGTAAAGATGAGCTTTCTATTACAGAATGAAACCGAAAGAAGAAATTAATAACTTTGAATGTTCCATCATATTAGATATTGTTTTGGGTGTCATTTGTTTTTAAGTTTTTGACCTTTTTTATTTTTTGAGCAAGCTACAACCCTTCGACCTATAATTACCTTGGGTCGATCGTATTTGTTAAATTCTGGCAGATTTTTGTGTTTAAATCCCTGCAATTTAATTGGCTTTATCGTCCGGGAGGCATCATTAAATTTCTAATATTCCTCATTCTCCAAGCATGTCAAGTACCTCTTGCAGCTTTTTACGGGCATCTGCTTCCTTCGGATTTGTATTTTGGATGGGCATGGCGGGTGATTTCCAGATTTCAACCACCGGCCGAAACTCATCGTCATTATTCAGGATATAGTCATGGCTTCTGACGTGTCTTTTTTCTTCGTGCTGAACATGAACCCATTCTCTTGGATTTCCCTTTTTCCCTAAAAGCTGAGGAAAAAAACTACGTCCATGAATAACATCATCAGGTAAAGGTGCTCCTCCCAATTCGCATAAAGTTGGTAAAAAATCAGAGAAATCGATTAAATCATTACAGGTAGCCCCTTCTTCAATATGACCAGGCCATCTAACTATCATTGGCACATGTGTTCCCCTATCTGTCATAGTTCCCTTACCTCCTTTTATTTCATGCCCATCACCCCAACGGTTTACCAGATCACGGTCTTTGCCATTGTCTGCCAGGAAAATAAATACTGTGTTGTCGGCAATGCCCTGATCCTCTATTGCCTGCATGAACAATCCGACGCACTTGTCCAGATATTTCACCATATCCGGAAAATATTTCGGATCACCTTTGTGCTCGTTATGTGGTTTCCGGTAACTGTTTGGGTCTTCCGAATCAGGTGTTGGTTCCCAAGGAAAATGAGGGAGTGGAGTAGCAAAATAGGCAAAAAACGGCTTCTTTTTCTTTGTGTTGGTTTTGATAAAGTCAATCAGGAAATCCACATCCACATCCTGCCCATACTGATTCTTTACCTGGTCTGTAATTATTGTACCGTTGCGGTTCATATGAGGTTTCCAGTACCGCCGCCGTTTATTTCCTTCGCTATCAAAGATCTGCCAGACCTGATAGTGATCAAAGCCGAATTCATTGATGGTGTTATGTTTGTGAAGGAGTGATACGTGCCATTTGCCCGCAATAGCCGTTGCGTATCCTGCCTTTGTGATCAAAAACTGGAACAGCAGTCAAAAGCCAGTGGTTGAAGTCGATGGATCCCGACTGACCGGAGACTCGGAAGTGAGAAGTGGTATTGTACGGGACGACAATGGCGATCGAAAGTGTGTGGTATGGATAAGCCATGAAGCGCAATCCGATGTCCGGATCACCATCTCCGGCGTCAGGCCGGAGTAAGAGTGCTCAGAAAGCAGTTTCAGGTATGACGCCGGAATAGCAACTATATATTAGAAATAAATAGTTTATATCATTAAAACACCAATAATATGCGAACGACAAAATTTTTCTTATGGCTTGTGCTGATTCATTTTATTCCTATAAGCCTTTTGGCACAATCCCAGCAGGACTTGCTTTTTTCCTGGGATTTTGATGA
>JAGXLC010000070.1:15760-17423 GCA_018334875.1 Bacteroidales bacterium
GGCATCACCTACAGCGAGCTGGAAGAGGGTTTTCGCCTTGGGATGAACAAGGACCCTATGGCTCCGACCGACCCGGTCAGGACCTGGGCCACCCATCCCTCGCAGTATACTTTGGATGGCATCATTGACGAGACCAGGATATACAGCAAGGTGCTCTCGCCGGATGAGGTAGAAGAGAAGTATGCCTTCACCACACCCGAGCATGAGCACAAGCTCCAGGAACGTGATTTTCCTTTGGTGGAAGGTTATGATGATTTTACCGCCGATTATACCCGTCTGGAGTATTATCCCGGCTGGGACGGCATATGGCCGCCAGGCGACCATATGGATGTGGTGGTTCAGTTCGACCGCTCACCGGTGAAAGTGATGTTCTGGAGAGGAAGCCGTTATTCACCTGCATGGGTGACTGAAAACGGCAAATGGATGGCCGATCAGAGTCGTGAGACCGGCAACAACTGGTTCCTGAACCAGGGCTCGGCCAATAATATGCCCACCGGCTGTATCGAGCACATGTCCGATGCCAAGACCCGGAGCTCGCGCGTTTCCATCATTGAGAATCACGATGCCCGAATCACGGTCAACTGGCGGTACAGGCAGATGGACGTCAAGTACAAGGCCAGAGAATTGCCCAACAACACCGGTTTTGGAGAATGGGGCAATGAGGATTACTATATTTATCCCGATGCTGTGGCAGTAAGAAGCCTGGAGCCAGGAATAGGCGGATGGCAGGAGACCATCTTTTTCAATGAACCGGGCACCAAGCCTGAGGACAACATCCATCTGGATGCAGTGACGCTGATGAACCTTGAAGGGGAATCGAAAACCTATTCATGGGAAGAGGGTTACCCCGAGTTTGACCTGGAAGGGGCCAACATACAGATCATCAACCTCAAGTCGGAATACAAGCCATTCCTGATTTTTGTGGAAGGCGGAGGCTTTGATGTCTTCGACCTGGAAGTGCGGCCCGAATATTCCCACTTCCCCTGGTGGAACCATTGGCCGGTGGCACAGGTTGAATCCGACGGACGTTATGCCCAGGCCAAAGACAGGGTCAGCCATTCGTCGCTGAGTTGGGGCGATGCCAATGCCAATTTTGCGTTATACGGCATGGCCAGGGACAAGGACAGGGTGCTGAAAATTGCCCGCTCCTGGAACAATCCCCCCGCGCTCACCATCGCCAGCAATGGTTTCAACAGTCAAGGCTATAAGAAGGCCGAGCGGGCTTACATTGTCAAGGCATCCGGCGACGACAACTTTTCCTTCTCGCTGGCAGGCTCTGAGCAGTCGCCGGTGTTCAATCCCGTGCTGAAAGTGAAAGGATGGGCTCCGGATGATCTGTCAGTAACGGCCAACGGCCAAAAGCTCGATGAAGATCAATACAAAGTTGGTTTGGAAAGGGATGTGAACGGAAATCCCACTACCATGATCTGGATAAATTATGATGCTCAGCAGGAAACAAACTTTGAACTGGTACCCGAAATGTAATGAAAAAGGAAGGCTTTCAATAATGGGTATAAAATTCCGTTTTCTAAAGGTTAAAATAATACACAAATAGGTTAAATTATTGATTTCTATTGAGTCATTATCTCCATAACTTTGGAAGTAAAATTGCTCGATTTAGTAAAAGACACTTTAATTTTCTATTTGCAACAGCAATAAATTG
>JAGXLC010000071.1 GCA_018334875.1 Bacteroidales bacterium
AAAACATTCCTTATCCCGGTTACTACAGCAATCATGAGTTTGGGAAATGGCATTTCTCTCACGATCAGCTTATTCATTATATGAAAAACCTGGCCGCTCAGTCCGAACGGATTTCCATCCGGGAATACGGACGTACTCATGAAAACCGGCCTTTGTATCTCCTTAGGATTACTTCGCCGGAAAACCAGGAAAAGCTTAGTAGCATTCGAAAGCGGCATTTGGATTATATTTATGGAAAAAATGAACTTTATATCCAAAACAATATGCCCATGATCGCATGGCTGGGATATAGCGTGCACGGAGATGAATCCAGCGCAGGCAATGCCTCTATGCTTATGGCCTACTATCTGGCAGCCTCCAAAGATTCGGAGGTGGAAGATATTCTTGAAAATACCGTTGTGCTGATCGATCCCTGCCTGAACCCCGATGGTTTTAATCGTGCGGCCCAGTGGAGCAATATGCATATCCATAAAACCATTAACGAAGACCATCGCGACAGACAGTTTCGACAGGACTGGCCCGGAGGAAGAACCAATCATTACTGGTTCGATCTGAACAGGGACTGGTTACCTGCTCAGCACCCCGAAAGCAAATCACGGCTGGAAAAGTTTCATGCCTGGAAACCCCATGTACTTTCAGACCATCATGAAATGGGTACCCATTCTACCTTCTTTTTTCAGCCGGGAGTACCGGAAAGGGTCAATCCCCATACACCCGAAGAAAATCAGCGGCTCACCAGAGCGATCGCGAAATATCATTCCGAAGCTTTGGATGATATAGGAAATTTATATTTCAGTGAAGAAACCTTCGATGATTTCTACTATGGTAAAGGCTCCACCTATCCGGATATTAACGGAGGTATAGGGATCCTTTTTGAGCAAGCCGGCATGATGGGGCAAAAGCTTGATCTTCCCCGTGGAGTGCGTTCTTTTGCTGATGCCATTAAAAACCAGTTTACCGTATCGATGTCCAGCCTTCGGGGTTGCCTCGGGAACAGAACTGAACTGAATGATTATCAGAGAAGATTTTATGACATAGATCAAGCGGTGGAAGAAGCTCCGGTAAAGGGCTATGTATTTGGCTCGGAAGATGTGCCTGTAAAAACCCATCATTTTCTGAAATTGTTGGAAGACCATCAAATTGAAGTGCACAAATTAAGCCAATCTTATGAGCAAGGGGATAATGAGTATCAACCAGACTATAGCTATGTAGTGCCACTGAAGCAAAAACAATATAGATTGGTCAGGAGCCTTTTCGAAAAGCGAACAACATTTGAGGACAGCATATTTTATGATGTATCGGCCTGGACCATGCCCCTGGCTTTTGACCTGGATTATGACGGGGTGGAATCCGCTTCGGACATGGAAAAGCTCACCGGTGAAAGGATAGATACGGTTGAATATCCCAGGGGAAAACTTATAGGAGGGAAAAGCAATATTGGCTATGTTATAAGAGATACCGATTACAACATTCACGAGATCATTTATCAGTTGCAGGAGGAAGATATACTGGTTAAAGTGGCTACCCGGCCGTTTTCACTGAAAGCAAACGAAGAATTATTCCGTTTTGATCCCGGAAGCGTGTTTATTCCATCGGGTGGCCAGGACATTGCTAATGATAAAGTATATCAGCATATGCAAAGGATAGTAAAAGAAAAAGGAACAGATGTTGTAGCCATGGAATCCGGACTAACTGAAAAAGGCATTGATCCGGGGAGCTGGAGTTTTGTCCCTTTAAATAAGCCGGAGATTCTGATTGCTGCCGGACAGGGTGTCCATAGTTATTCCGCAGGGCAAGTCTGGCACCTGCTCGATGAGCGGTTTCATATCCCCTCCGTGCTTGTTAAACCCGATCATTTGGAACATATAAAGCTTTCGGATTTTAATACGTTGATTTTGCCTGATGGCCGTTATCAATGGGATAAAGGTGTGAAAGAAAAAATTGATCATTGGCTGAAAAACGGGGGTAAGATAGTGGCAATTGAAAATGCCAACAAATGGCTGGCTGAACGGGAACTCATCAATATGGAGGAAAAGAAACTGCCCCCTCCGGATTCCACATTGACATTGCCTTATATACAAAGAGGCGAGAGGAGAGGAGCCCAATCCATAAACGGTGTTATCTTGCAGGCTGCCGTTGATCCCACCCATCCGGTTTGTTACGGAGTTGATTCTGAGACAATGCCGGTGTTCAAAACCAATAAGATCATTTGTGAAAAAACAGGCGACCCTTATTCTTCTCCGGTGATGATCAGAGAAGAGCCCTTATTAAGTGGTTATTTGTCTGATGAAAACAAAAAAATGCTTGAGCATTCCCTTTGGTGTCAGGTGTACGGCAGGGGAAGAGGAGGTATTATCTCCTTCTTTGATGATCCGAACTTTCGGGGTTTCTGGTATGGAACCAACAAACTTTTCCTTAATGCCATTTTTTATGGCGAGGTCTTAAACTGACTGCAATCAAACAGGAGGACGTCCAATAAGTTTGTACTTTTTGGACGTCCTTGTCATCTTTTACATTTTGAAGGACATGACTTTCGTCTGTGTTCCTTCAATTTGTTCAAGTTCCTGTTGGAGTTTATCCTGTTGATCCATGTCTCCGGTCAGCTCCAGAAGGATGAGACCTTCCTTGCTGAGGGCAGTGTCACTCACTTCGTGAAGACCTAGCCTTGTTTTTATTGCACTGCCATACCTGGTAAGGACATTTTGCACATTGCCGGCTTCCTTCTGCCGGTCGGTGATCAGTACTCCCAATATTCGTTTTTCTTCCATAAGTAGATTGTTTTTTTGGTTTGTGCCGTTGAAAATAATAAAATGGTTTGTCAATTCCAATCAATTAAACATAGCCGTATTAAAGTTTGTTTTATCAATTTAGAATAGTGATTTAACCCAGGTTGAAATTTTTTCATTAGCAACAGACTTATTTGTAATAATCTCGGGTTAAATTAGCCAATCCAGGAGCTTAATACCTTTAAATATAAAAATACACGATATGAGGCGTTTATTCATTATTTTATCAATCTCGGTCCTTTTGATCAAATGCACCCAAAATCAGAAGGAGAAAGAAGCGGACCAGGAGGATCAGAAATCACAAAAAGAGGTTGAGGCAGACATCAAAGCAAGTACCAATATAAGTGAGGGTCAGAAAGTACCGGATTTTACCTTCACCACCACCGAAGGGAAGGAATTTGGCACCGACAAGCTGGAGGGTAAAGTGGTCCTGCTGACTTTTTTTGCAACCTGGTGCCCTTCCTGCATGGAAGAGATGCCTGCGCTTCAGAACCAGGTCTGGGAAAGATATGGAAATGACAAGGATTTCTTCCTTGTAAGTATTGGCAGAGAGCAGGATATGAAAAAAATGAAGGAATTCAAGAAAGAGAAGGGTTATGATTTCCATTTTGCTCCTGATACCGGTCGCATGATTTACGGTAAATTTGCCGAAAAATATATCCCCCGCAATGTACTGGTGAATGAAGAAGGAACCATCGTTTATCAGAACACAGGATATACGGAAAAAGAATTTCAGAATATGATGGATGTGATTGAGCAGGAGATGGGAGATTAGGTACGACGACACGATGGAACAACAGAGCGAGAAGATGGGATGACGAGAATACAGGAAGTGAGTAGAGACATGCCGTGGCATGTCTCGTCAGTTGGCAGGAAATAGATCAATGGGGCAAATGGGAGAAGACGAGCACTGAGAAGACGGGAATACGGGAAAGGGAAAATAGTGAAAGTAGTGAGTTTTGAGTAATGAGTTGGGGCGTACGATTTTCAAGGCTCAAAACTCACTGCTAATCTCGTTTTCCCGTCTTCAATCCATTCCCCCTCAAACCATCGCCCCATCGTTTTTTCGCTCCATCGTTCCATCGCGCTTTCTTGCCCTCGTTCTCCATCACCCAATCAATCAATCAATCAATCACCCAATCACCCAATCACCCAATCACCCATTCACCCAATTACCCATTCACTCAATCACCCATTCACTCAATCACCCAATCACCCAATCACCCAATCAATCAATCACCCAATTACCCATTCACTCAATCACCCATTCACTCAATCACTCAATCACTCAATCATCACCATACATCTCCTCAAATCAATCATTTTGCCACTAAATCACCATTTCCTACTTAATTTATGAGCAAAATCATATTGGTTCAAACAAAATATTTTATATATTTGTTAGTTTAATAACAGTAACGACTGAGAAACGGATTTTGGTCGGTTTCAAGGTCAAAGAACTACAAGTCTAATCCGGAGGTATTTTCTGATGGAAAAGAGAATAGGCACTACCATCATTCGTATTCATGACCGCCAGACAGCAGGAAAGCTCAACGAGATTCTTTCCCGTCATGCCAATATCATTATCGGTCGTCAGGGGCTCCCCCAAACGGACGGTACCAGCATTATATCCCTGGTACTGGAAGGTACAACGGATGAAATCGGTTCTTTGACCGGCCAGATAGGTCGCATAAAAGGGATCCAGACCAAGTCCGTTCTGCTTAAAAACGACTGATAAACCGATTATTAATTGTAAAAAGAAAAAAGCAGCTTATGAAATTCAATCCAGGAAGTTATAGTATAAAAGATGAACGCATGAAGCCTTTCATCGATCCTGAGGAAATATGGGAGTTTATTGAAGATACCCAAAACTCCGATAAGCAAGAAGTACGGAATATAATAAATAAATCACTGAACAAGGAAAGGCTTTCACTCAGGGATACCGCTGTCTTGATCAATGCAGATGATCCGGAACTGGTCCGTGAAATCAAACAAGGCGCACGTGACTTGAAGAATAAGATTTACGGAAACCGTATTGTGCTTTTTGCCCCTCTGTATATAGGCAATAAGTGCACCAACAATTGTAAATATTGTGGTTTCAGGGTATCCAACAGGGAGGCGATCCGGAAGACACTTTCCGATGAGGACATCGTTAGGGAAACAGAGGCATTGGAGGATAACGGGCAGAAACGACTCATTCTGGTTTATGGGGAACATCCCGATTATGATGCTGAATTTATTTCCCATACGGTTAAACAGGTATATAAGGTTAAGAAAGGGAACGGAGAGATCCGCAGAGTGAATATCAATGCCGCGCCGCTTGATATAGAGGGTTTCAGAAAGGTTTGGGAAGCCGGAATCGGAACCTATCAGATATTTCAGGAAACCTATCATCCTGAAGCTTATAAATGGTATCATTTAGCTGGAAAGAAAACGGATTACAACTGGCGCCTGACATCCCTTGACAGAGCACAGGAAGCAGGTGTTGATGATGTGGGTATTGGTGCCCTGTTTGGTCTTTATGACTGGAGGTTTGAAGTGCTTTCCCTGGTTCGCCATACCAACCATTTCGAAGCTTGCTATAACATAGGACCCCATACCATATCTTTTCCCCGGCTGAAGGATGCTGCAAACCTCGATATTGATCCGAAATATGAAGTTGGTGATGAGGAATTTTCCAGGCTGGTGGCTATCCTGAGACTGGCTGTTCCCTATACCGGCTTGATCCTTACGGCACGCGAAAATCCGGAGCTGCGCAAAGAAGTCATGCAGTTTGGTGTAAGCCAGATTGACGGAGGTACCCGTATCGAGCTGGGTTCTTATGCCAATACCCAGAATGAAGATCAGAACCTGAACAAAGAACAATTCCATATAGGTGATTCCAGGTCGCTAGGGGAGGTAATTGATGAATTGCTGGAGGATGGTTACCTTCCGTCCTTTTGCACGGCTTGCTACCGTTTGGGCAGGACCGGCGAACATTTTATGGAATTTTCCGTGCCCGGTTTTATAAAGCGTTATTGTACACCCAACGCCATCCTTACATTGGTTGAGTATCTTGTGGATTATGCCCGTCCTCATATTGAAGAAAAGGGATGGAAAGTAATCGAAGAGAATATTCAGCAATTGGATGATCCCAAACGGGCCGGTCAGTTAAGGGATAGGATCCGGAGAATAAGGCAGGGCGAACGGGATCTGTATTTCTGATCAAGCATGTTGCCTTTTCTTTTGGAAGTATTGGAACAGATATCGGGTTAAACAAATGGGTGAGTAAATATGTCTTACTGGTAGGTTTATCAAATGTTGATGCAATGGGCAATAAATAAAATACATATATAAAATTTTATGTTGTTTTTATTCGTTTAAAATAGGTACTAGTCTGTTCATTTATTTCTAACTTTTAAACACAACGCTTATGTATTTAAAAATTCATCCTGAAACACCCAGCCAGCGACAAATTCGCAGAGTAGCCGATGTGCTCAGAAATGATGGCATCATCATTTATCCAACCGATACAGTTTACGCTTTAGGATGGAGAATCCACAACAACAAGTCGGAGGAGCAGGTCAGTCAGATCAGGAATGATCAGAAAAGCAGGACCAATTTTTCACTCATTTGTAAGGATCTTAGCCAGGTCTCCCAGTTTACAAAACCCCTGGATAAATCTACCTTCAAATTGCTGAAGCACAACCTTCCGGGGCCGTTTACTTTTTTGCTGCCTGCCAGCCATAAGATACCCAAGTTGTATAAAAGCAAAAAAGACATTGTAGGCATCCGTATCCCCGATAACAACATTCCGCTGCAAATCGTTGAGGAATTGGGTGAGCCCATTATGACCACTTCCCTGCGCAATACCAGTGATGAAGTGATGGATTACCTGGTCGATCCGCAACAGATTTTCGAAAAATACCAGAAACAGGTTGATGTGATAATAGATGGTGGTTATGGGAATGTTGAGGCATCCACTATAGTGGATTGTACCAATAATGAACCTTATATCATCCGGGAAGGTAAAGGAGAGCTGGTCTCATAGAAGATTCAGGTGATTGAATATCCGGAAAGCCGCCCGAAGCCTCTGGCCTCAGTTTTTAATATTTTGATCATTGAGGTGTTGTTGTTCGGGCGGCTTTTTAATGGCGCCCGAAACCAGCATCCACCGGGTTTTCCCACAAAAAAATAATTATTTTTTGTAAAATGCAGGGGCAAAGAGAATAAGTACGGTAAACAGTTCAAGTCTGCCAATCAGCATAAGAAAAGAGAGAAACCATTTACCAAAGTCGGGAAAGTGGGCATAATTTTCTACAGGCCCCACAGCACCAATCCCCGGGCCAATATTTCCCAAAGTTGCAGCAACAGAACCCAGAGACGAAGCAAGGTCATACCCCATAGATGAAACGATTATTGTGCTTATTCCGACGAGCATCATATAGAGTACCACAAATGCCTGAACATTGGTGACGATCTGAGGGTCAATGCTTTTTTTGTTCAATCGCACAGGAATGACTGCATTCGGATGGAGCAGGCGTTTTAATTCCAGCGCACTGTTTTTGATCAGCAGTGCCACCCTTACAATCTTAATGCCACCCCCGGTGGAACCCCCCGAACCTCCGAGAAACATCAACATGAATATAATGACCACCAGAAAAGGTGCCCATTGTAAATAGTCTGTTGTGACATATCCGGTGGTGGTGGTGATGGATACCACCTGAAATAGCGAATTTCTGAATGATTCCTCAAAAGACAGCACATCCCCGAACCATAAAAAAGCTGTAATGAGTATAGTAAAACCAAATAAAAAGAAGAAGTAGAACCTGAATTCTTCATTTTTTACAATTTTATTAAACTGAAGGTGTAAACCGTAATAGGAAAGTGCAAAATTGGTGCCGGCAAGGAACATAAATGCCGTAATTACATATTGCACATAAGGAGAAAAATGAGCAATGCTGGCCTGTTTGGTAGAATAGCCACCTGTGGCCATGGTGGTAAATGAATGACATACGGCATCGAACAGTTTAACATCACCGAGGACCAAAAGGACAATTTCTGTGATCGTGAAAAAGACATATATTTGCCAAAGCCTTTTGGCTGTCTCTTTTACACGGGGGTGAAATTTATCCGGCGTTGGTCCCGGTACTTCAGCTACAAATAACTGCATACCTCCAATTCCGAATATGGGCAGTATGGCCAGTGAAAGAACAATAATGCCCATGCCTCCGAGCCATTGAGTCATGTTCCTCCAAAAAAGCAAACCATGGGGTAAAGATTCCACATCACTGAGTATGGAAGCACCTGTAGTGGTAAATCCTGAAATGGTTTCGAAAAATGCATTGGTATAAGAGGCGATCTCTCCACTAATAACAAAAGGCAGGCACCCGAACAGCGAAAACATGATCCATACGGTGCTTACAATGATATAACCCTCTTTTTTGGTGATCGTTTCGTCTCTTCTTTGAGTTAACAGCCAGGCAAAGGCTCCGGTGGCAATGGCGATTCCTGCCGAAATGCCAATTGCGGCTATATCCCCTTCGTTATAATAAACTGAAACACCAAGGGGCAAAAGCATGGAGATGCCTTCGATCAAAAGAAGAAGTCCGAGAATATTCAGTATTACACGAACATTAATCATCAGGACTGACTGAAAAAGGTTTCGACTTTTTTAACGGCTGAGGGCATGGCAAACACCACCACCCGGTCTTCATCCTGTATGTTTGTATTTCCTGTCGCTATGAAACTTTTGTTTCCTCTTATAACTCCGCCAACTATGGCGTCTTTCGGGAAATCAAGGTTTTTTAGCTTATCCCTTGTTATCTTCGATTTTGGTTTGGCTTTAAATTCAAGCACTTCCGCATCGGAACCGGTAAGGCATTTCATTGTAGAAACCTCCGCGCTCATGGTAAATTTGAAAATCTGGCTCGCCGTTACCAGCTTTTTGTTGATAATGGTATCAATACCCATATTTTCACCCAGATTGATATAACTCATGTTCTCGATTACCGCAATCGTTTTTTTGACCCCCATTTGCTTGGCCAACAGGCAGGATAAAAGATTGAGCTCAGAACTGCCCGTCACGGCAATGAAGGTATCCATCTTTGCAAGGCCTTCCTGTTTCAATAAATCTACATCCCTTCCGTCACCGTTAATGACCAGTGTATTGTTTAACTCATCAGCCAGAGAAGCACTTTTGTCCTTCTCTTTTTCAATGAGCTTGACATTCATTCTGTTCTCCAGGTTCTGAGCCGTACGTTTCCCGATACGGCTTCCCCCAAGAATCATAACATGCCTGATCTCGATCTTCTTCTTGCCCGTATATTTTAATAAATTGTTGATGCCGGAACGATTGGTAACAACATATATCACATCATTTACATAAAACTGATCCAGCCCTCTGGGAATTATGGTCTGACCGTTTCTCGAAATAGCCACAGCCCGGAAATCATAGTTTTCCATCTCCTGGGTTGCCTGGATCAGGGTCTTTCCAACAACAGGGGCATTTTCTTCCAGTTTGAGGACATAGAGCGAAAGCTTTCCACCGGTAAAATCTACAATCTCCGAGGTTCCTGTCTGGTTTATCATACCAGTGATCTCCCTGGCAGCGATACGCTCAGGATAAATCAGATAGTCAATACCCAGGTCGGTGAAATGATTTTTATAGACCGGTCTGATGTATTCGGGATTATCAACTCTGGCAATGGTTTGCCTGGCACCAAGCTTTTTCCCGATGATGGCACAAGCAATATTGGTTTCCTCTGAGTGTGCTACAGCAATAAGCAGGTCCGCTTTCTTTATGTTGGCTTCTTTCAAAACTTCAAATGAGGTGGCCGATCCTGTAATGGTTAAAATGTCCAGGTTGGCATTCATTCCTTTTACAATATCCTCATTGTTGTCAATGATTACAATATCATGTAATTCACTGCTTAGCATCTTAGCCAGATGCGAGCCTACCTCACCTGCCCCTGCTATAATGATCCTCATAATCTTTATATTTCATATTTTGACATTACAAAATATCAACGGCACAAAGAAAAACCTTGTTTTAAAATAAACAAAGTTTTCATCCTTTTTTTAGTCAAAAATATATCTAAAAGCTCCGTTTCTCTGTACAGAATGAAATGGAATTTCTTTTTCCTCCATTTCACTGCACAAAGCTTCGCCATAATAGTAAGAGTTTGATGAATCCAGAATTACCATTTGAAAATCAAACAATTTTCTCATTTCCTCAACGGATATATTGACATCATTGGCCAGAATAAGATAATCCAGTTCGGCTTTTATTTCGGAATCCAATGGGACAGGGAAATTATCGTTTTCGAGATAACCTATTTTGATACCTTTGAAGTATATAAAATTTTTATACAGGCAGACCGGAGTCTCCTTTTTCTTTTTTAATACCGACATATCCCAGCGAGTACTGGTTTTAATACCTTTCGACAGCCAGTAAGGCTTAAAATAATATGGAATGGCTTCATTGATTTTCTGCTTGCCGTTATATAAAAGAAAATTGTTTGACCCGTCGATGTAATTTATAGCAGAAGTGTTGGCCATGTTATATACAAGAAATTCTTTTTGTTCATGTCTTTTGTATTGTAGCCGGATATCCGAAAGAAGAAAGACTATGGCAATACCCAGTGACAGGTTCAGATAAAGGGTGTTTTTTCTGATTATCCATGCAGAGATAAATATAAGGGCAAAGTAATAAAGAAAGATTTGTATCTCACTTATCCATATGGCATCTGCAGTAGAGTAGGGCATATCCCGGATAAAGGCTGTTGATTGATTTAAAACGGAAAGAATGGAAGAAAGGATGAAACCTAAGGCTTTACCGGCCACGGGCAGGAGCGGAGCGACGAGGAAATAAAGCATCCCTGTAAAGATGATGAATACAGCGGCGGGGATGGCAATAAAGTTGGTAAGCCAGAAGAAGTTGGAGAAAAGATTAAAATGATGAATCACCACAGGAGCCGTACCAATTTGAGCTGCCAGGGCAACGGTAAACCATTGCCATAGTTTGTCGGGTATCAGGGGCAGCTCGATCAGTTTGTAAAATCGTGGCTGAAAGAATACAATACTGTACACTGCGAGATAGGAGAGCTGAAAGCTGATGGAAAAGATTAATAAAGGATTGATAACCAAAAGAACAAATGCTGAAAATGCCAGGCTGTTATACACCGAGGAATATCTTCTCAATACCTGCCCTATAGCTATTACCGAAAACATCAATGTGGCGCGGGATACTGAAGGCGAAAGGCCGGTAAGAAATGCATATCCGACAAGTATGATCAGGATTATCACTACTTTAATAATTTTTCCGTAGGGATATCGCTCCATAAAAAACAATAAGTAATGGACAATGAGATAAATGATCCCGACATGCAGCCCTGAAACAGCCAGGATATGCATGGCGCCGGCGGAGGAGAACCTGCTTCTCACTTCCGGGGTAAGAAAATCTTTGTAACCCAATAAAAGCGCAGAAGCAATACCATATTCCTCCTCACCGATCCCCGTTTCTTTGAGTTGGTTCAATAAATGCAGCCTCAAACGGTTGGAAAGAGCAATTACTGAAAAGGGGGCATCAGCCCGGGACTTTTTCCAGGAGGCTTTATCAAGATATACCTGATAATGGACTCCCTGGATGGCCATATATCTTTTATAATTGAACTCGCCCGGATTACCCTGATTTTTTATTGGGTTGACGTAGGCTGAAAAGAGAACTTTGTCGCCCGGTTTGACAGGCAGCGTTTGCCCGTTTTTTTCAAGGTAAGCCAATATTTTTATTTTTTCCCGGTACCACAAGCTATCCCTGCGAATTTGGCTGGTTTTGATGACGGTTTGCCAGGTTTTATCTTTTTCTTCGGGTATATCCAGGATTTGCCCGGTAAAAGTCAGCTTACCCGTTTCCGGTTCGGGTTTATTCTCTTGCTTTTCCTGGAGTAGTATGGCACCGATAGCAAAGAATATTAATATGATCAGGAATCCCCGGACCCATTCCAGGAAAAATTTCTGTCTGGCAGGAAGGATTTCAAATCCAATGAGCAGAATTAGCAAAAAAGCAATGATTGCTATCAGGGAGCTCCATGCAAAATGAAAGTGCTCCTGAAGCAGAATGCCGCCAATCAGGGGAATGACCAGCCTGAGGAAAGGATTTCTTGCCAGAAATGCCATCTGAGCCCAAATTTTAAATAAATGTATGAAATTCCGTTGAAAAAATCCACAGGTGAGCCATTTTATTTTATCCCGAATTATTTTTGAATAATGCAGGTTATGATGGTCAGATAACGTATGATCTTACCTCGCCTGTTGATGGGTTGTATATAGGCAACATGGGATAGGCGTTAAATTTCAGGGCGAAATTCAGATCGTCCGTTCTTCCCAGCTTCCTTAGCCGCATGGCTCCTTTACTCGCGATGATCTTTTCCTTTATCTGGCGAATATCCGGATTTTGTCCAGCTATAAGTTCTTTAAGATAGAAAGCGCACTGCTCATCTTCTTCAGCTTTTTCGGAGGATTCAAATCCCATGGCAGCAAGCGTGACGATTTGAGGATTCTTGCAGTGTATATATTCTACAATGGCTGATGCATTGGCAAAGCTGCCGATCAATATTTCATCGGCATTTCGGGCATTTACAATCCCCTGGGTTCCTGCTGAAGTGGTAAAAATCACTTTTTTTCCCTTTAGCTTCTGGCTCGATGCATAGGCCGGAGTGTTTCCGAAATCAAATCCTTCAGGTGGCATGCTTTTTCGCTCACCGGCCAGAACGAAATCGGGATGTTGTTCTTTCAAGTGATAAGCTTTTTCCAGGCTTCCTACGGGAATAACACAATCCGCTCCCTGCCCCAGACAAGCAATGATGGTGTTGCTTGCCCGAAATACATCGATGATTACAGTGAAGCCTTCTGACTCTTTTGCACCTTCAATACAACTTTTTATTCTGATGTCCATTGTTATGCGATTTTTATTGGATTCTGTTCATTCCCGCATTACCTGTATGGCTTCAGGAATACAGGGGTATAATTATAAAGCAAATATAGCAAATGTTTCCCAATGGTTTTTGATGGAGCAAAGTTTGTTTATCTTTGGTAGCTTATTTTTTATTCATAATTGTGATATGAGCGGGAAACAAAATCTTTTTGAGGTGGAATTGTCTGTAAGGGATTATGAGTTGGATTTGCAAGGCATCGTAAACAATTCGGTATATCAGAATTATCTTGAGCATGCCCGCCATGAATTTCTTTACTCCCGGGGTATCGATTTTGCAGGGCTCCATGATGAAGGTAAAGATTTGATTATATCCCGGGTTGAAATTGATTACAAATACCCGCTAAAAAGCCGGGATCGGTTTAAGGTGACCCTTGATATCAGGAGAGAAGGTCATTTGAAGATGGTTTTTGACCAAACGATTCTTCGTATGCCGGATGAAAAAATAGTGGTTAAAGCCTGTGTAACCGGGGTTTGCCTGAAAGAGGGAAAACCGGTCAAGCCTGAGCGTATACTGGATGTGTCCCGGTTGGGACTTGAATAATTCGGGTCATAAAAATAACTTTAACTTTCAATTTGTCGAATTAAATATATGTATGATGAAAAACCTTGTAATTTTACTCTTTAGCTGTTTTTTTCTTACTTTCTGCGGTGGCCCCTCCCAAGATCAATGGCATGATATGCTTGGTGAAAGTGATCTTCAGGGTTGGAGCACCCTGAAAAATGAACAGGCCTTTCAGGTGGCTGATGGTGTTTTGAGCTGCGAAGGTTCGGATGCCCTTTTGATTTATGAGGGGGAAGACAGGGATGCCGGTTTGAAGAATTTCGAAATGGAAGCTGAGGTTATGACTCAGCGTGGAGCCAATACCGAAGTACTTTTTCATGCCGATCCCGGCAACGAGCCCGTTTCTAAAACCGGATACGGGGTTCAGCTCAACAATACCTACCGGGGGATGAAGGATTATCCCGAGATCAATATGACCGGCAGCCTGAACCGGATAAGAAACACTTATTATCCTTTGGTTGAGGATGGGAAATGGTTTGATCTGCGTATTCAGGTTCAGGAGAACCATATTCAGGTTTATGTCAACGGAGAAAAGACCGTGGATTATGTGGAACCGGAGGATCCCTGGAGGCCTGCTGATATGGATAAGCGCATGCTTTCGGAAGGTGTTTTGGGTATCCATTGCAAAGACGGAAACACCGGACTAAAAATTAGGAACATGAGGGTGAAGTCCCTTCCTGATACGGCAGGGGTACCTTTGCATGTTGATCAATCCTGGAATCGTAAGGTTACCCGTTTGCATGCTCAAAACTTTCCCCTTATTGACTTTCATGTTCATCTGAAAGGTGGACTGCAATTGCATGAGGCTTTGGATTCCTCGAGGCAGTATGGGATTAACTATGGAATTGCGGCCAACTGCGGCCTGAAGTTTCCCATTACAAATGATGAGCAACTTTTGGAATATATCAACAGTCAGAAAGGAAAGCCGGTTTATACTGCCATGCAGGCAGAAGGTCGGGAATGGGTTGACCTCTTTTCATCCGAAACGGTGGCAAAAGCCGATTATGTTTTTACCGATGCGATGACCTGGACCAACGACCAGGGCCAGCGCATGCGTCTGTGGATGCCCGAAGAAACCCATGTAGGCAACCCCCAGGATTTTATGGAGCAACTGGTGAGTCAAATAGAGAAGATCACCCGGGAACCAATCGATATTTATGTCAATCCTACCTTTTTGCCGGAGGAGATACAAGACCGTTACGATGAACTTTGGACGGAAGAAAGGATCGACCGGGTAGTACAGGCACTTGTTGAAAATGATGTGGCTCTGGAGATCAATGCCCGTTATGAACTGCCTAAAAAGAAAATACTGAAAAAGGCCAAAGAAGCAGGAGTTAAATTTGCTTTTGGAACGAACAACACGGGCAGAGAATTAGGGAAGCTGGGGTATTCCCTGAAGATGATCGAGGAATTGAACCTAGAACCTGAAGATATGTGGCTTCCCCCTGTGAAAGAAATGAACTGATGCCCGTGGGCTGAAGATACCACCGGGCTTAAACGCTCCGGGTAATGATGGCCGCGGATGCACGAATTATATTTTATTCGTGCATTCGTGGCCATTATTAAAATTGCAATTTTATTGCTTTTCTCCTGTCGCCATTTATCCATCAATGTTGCCGGTATATGCAATAAATTCGGACTGCTCTGATCCTACTACTCTTTTCAAAACCCTTAATATCAGGAAATCCACAGCCGGTAAGCATTTGATAATTTTTTTAAAGTTTTTTAAAAATTTGTCACCGAATTATTTACATTTAATAAAAATATTATTACTTTTATCCATGATAATCTATACTTATTAACTATAAATTTTTAATGATATGAATAACAGACAAGAGGATAAGCTTAGTATGTTCATCTCAGTAGATGATGTTTGGGAAAGCAATAAAGACATCTGGATCAATATGCCTGCATCTGTCAGAGCATTTGATAAGTTTAAAAAAATCATCTCTGAAATTGTTACCCAACAGGAAATTCAGAAAGGTAAGACTACAGGTGTCACCGAAAACAAACAGAAAGAAGAAGACAGGCTGATAAAGATTACTTTGGAATTCGCATCATCAGTCCATTCCTATGCCGCTCTCATTGGCGACAATAAATTGAAACAAAATGTTAACTACAGCCCCACAGATTTGAAGTCCGCACGGGATACAGACCTCAGGGCCATCTGTCAGTCTGTTCACAGGATAGCAGAAAGCGTCCTTTCCGGGCTTGCCGATTACGGCAAAACGCAGGAAGACCTTGACAAACTGCAAAATGCAATAGACGATTTCTCCGAGATGCTTTCCAAACCCAGGGCGGCAATCGGTACAAGGGCAACAGCTACATCAAGATTGCAGGAGCTTTTTAAGGAAGGTGATGAGCTGCTGAGAGATCACCTGGATATGATTATGGTATCCTATAAGACCAGCCATCCCACATTTTATAACATGTACCGAAGTGCACGCACAATTGTTGATATGGGAAAAAGAAGTAAAACCGAAGAAGAAGAAACTGAACTTGATGATGAATAATACCAACTGGCTCTTGATAATGTGTAAAAGGAGGCTGTCCAATTGGATGGCCTCCTTTATTTGTGGACTGCCCGATTCAATTTGCCCGATGTAAGATTCGATTTTTTAACTGCAACCTTTAATTTGTCCGATGCAAGATTCGATTTGTTAACTGTAAGAATCAATTTGTCCGATGTAAGATTTGATTTATTAACTGTAACCTTTAATTTGTCCGATGTATGATCCGATTTGTTAACTGTAACCTTCAATTTGTCCGATATGCATTACAATTTATTTAATGTAAGATTTAAATTGTTGAATGCAAGATTAATTTTATTTAAAGTAAGATTCGATCTATCGAATGTACCATATGATTTATTCGATTTAAGATACAATTTATCCACTGTAATATTCAATTTGTTGATTGTAAACTGCAATTGTGACATTGTAAGCTGTAATTTTGGCAATGTCAATTGCAGTTTTGCTACTGTAAGCTTCAATTTGTCCACTGCAAGAATCAATTGGTACGGTTTAACAAATAATTGGGCAAACAACCATACTGTTTTATCGGTTGGGGCTGAAGGTTAGTAACCTCAGCAATCCAATTTTACCATTTCGTGCTTCAATGAAGTGATTAATATGCTTTGATATATCCGGTGCCGTCGCTACGCGACTCCTGCTATTTGGCTGGATTCCCCGGGCTACCATAATTTCGTCGCTACGCGACTAATGTTCTGCTAGTACAACCAATGACCATCAATGACCATCAATGACATTATGCTTCCCCTGCCAACTCCAGATTTAAACGTTTGCCAACTTGTTAAAATGAGGCGAAGAGTAGAAGGACTACGGTCTTATTGTTACAGTGTTACATTGTCAAATTGTTGCCTCGGGCTGTGGCCATCAGAATATTCTGGCAAATTTTGCCAACTGCTCCCGCAGAATGCGGGACTCACTGCTCCCGCCGATATAGGCGGGACCAACTTCTTAAAATGAGGCTAAGGCGAAGAGTAGAAGGACTACGGTCATATTATTACAGTGTTACATTGTCAAATTGTGGCATCGAGCTGTGGCCATCAGAAGCTTCTGGCAAATTTTGCCAACTGCTCCCGCAGAATGCGGGACCAACTGCCAACTGCCCACTGCCAACTTCTTTCCCCAACTCCTCTCAAACCATCAGATCTCAAGTCAAACGATATAATGACCATCAATGACAATGTTTTCCCAATTTTTCCTTAAATTTATCCCGTTAACCAACAACGTTTGCTTGTTTTCATGCCTAAATTTCCCTTCTACCAGCAACACGATGCCATGGACTGCGGTCCTGCCTGCCTGCGCATGATCGCCCGGTATTATGGAAAGCATTATTCCCTTCAAACCCTCCGCGACCGAAGTTACATCACCCGTGAAGGCGTCTCCATGATGGGCATCAGCG
>JAGXLC010000072.1 GCA_018334875.1 Bacteroidales bacterium
CTACAAAAACAATCAAAAAGCAGACCACAATGGCAAAAAACGCCACCCCTTCAATCAAGGCTGCCGATACGATCATGTTGGAACGGATGTCACCCGCTGCCTCAGGCTGCCGGGCAATGGATTCCATTGCTGTGGCACCAATTTTCCCAATTCCGATAGCTGCGGCAACGGCAGCTATAGCTGCTCCAAAACCGGCTCCAAGCTCTGCCAGTCCTAAACCAATAGAAGTTTGTAATAAAACAGTTAATACACTCATAGTCAATCAATTTAGTTTATGTATAAAATAAATATTTATCATTCAATTTCCCCTACAGCCATTCCAAGATAAAGTGCCGATAATATGGTAAAAACGTAAGCCTGAATAAAAGCAACCAACAACTCCAATAATGTGAGAAATACAGTAAAAATCACTGAAAATACCGATACACCATATCCTATTAAAGGGTTCATATTGCCAAAAATGAATATCAAACTTAAAAATCCAAGCATTACAATGTGACCTGCCGAAATATTGGCAAAAAGTCGGATCATTAGTGTAAAAGGCCGGATGAATATACCCACAAACTCTATTAAAGGAACCAATGGAAAAGGAAACTTCAGCCACCAGGGAACGGCGGGGGGGTTGAATATTTCCCGCCAATAATGCCTTTTGCCTGTAATAACAATTCCTATAAAAGTAAACAAGGCAAGTGCCATAGTAACAGATATATTACCGGTGGTATTGGCGCCGGCAGGAAAAATGGGAATCAAACCAAGAAGATTGTTCAGCAGAATAAAAAAGAAAACAGAAAGCAGAAAGGGGGTTAATCTTTCATGATGTTTTTCTCCGATGCTAGGCCTGGCAATATCATCCCGCACAAAAAGAATCAGAGGCTCCAGAAGCGATTGCATTCCCTTTGGCGGCCGGTTGGGTTGCCGTTTGTAGCGATTTGCAATGGGCAGGAAGATGGCCAGCAACAGGATAATACTCACAAAGACAGCCGCTACTGTTTTTGTAATTGACAAGTCAATGGGTTGCTCTTCCTTAACACGACCCTGTTCATCCAACTCAACAATGTTTCCCTTATTTGTTCCTTCCTGCGCAATCTTGAACCGTTTATAGGATTGATGTCCATGATCAAAATGATACGACCAAAATGAGAACCAGCCGCGGTCCTTACTATACAAAATAACCGGCAAAGGAAGGCTTACGTCGGTATCGCCTATGGTAACAATATGCCAGCTATAATGATCCACCACATGATCCATGATCATCCGGCCGGGATTAAATCCATCTTCATCCTGTTCCTCCTCCCCGGCAGATTCATTGACCATTACTCCGCTATCTGCCGAAGAAAAAGATTCGGGCTGAAAACATACAATGAAAGCCAAAGTTACCGCTGCAACAACTGTATGTTTATATCTTCCGAACATAGATACTTTTTTATCAGCCCCCAAATGTATGTAAATTTATAACACATTGTTCTTATTATGAAATAAAAAAGGCGATGATTTAAATCAACATCGCCTTATCTTACGCATAAACTGATAATAAGTTACCATTCGTCAATCAGAACTTATCATACCTTTTGGCTCTTGTTTATAAAGCTCCGCTAATCAGGAATGTTGCAGCAAAAGCAATAATTGCATACAATTCGGGGAATACGGCTAGTATCATCGTATTACCGAACACGTCATGACCTGATCCGATTCCGGCAATTCCATTGGCAGTAACTCCACCCTGCCATCTTGCCGACCAAAGGCCGACGATGCCCAATGCGATTCCTGCAGCAAGAATGGAGACTCCCTGGTACATGACCATACCTTCTTCCACGATTGCAGGCAATTGATTGTGTATAATAAAAAAGCCTGCAAATCCATATAATCCCTGTGTACCAGGTAATGCACTCAGCAACATGTAACTACCAAAGGCATCCGGTCTTTTCTTTAAAGCTCCGATGGTAGCATTGCCACCCTTCGCAACGCCAATGGCACTTCCGATTCCGGCTAAGAAAAACAACGCTAATCCGGTATACGCTAGAATAACAGGTAAATCCATAATTTATCTCTCCTTTTTAAAATTTAACTTCTATAATGATTTTGTAAATGGTTTGTATTTCTTTCCTCCACCGGTAAAACCGGCATTGTTATAAAATTCTACAAATGTCAGACGCATGGGATGAACAAAAGCACTGAGCGATGATATCAGAAGATTGCCGATGTGCCCGATGACAAGAATAAGAATGAAAACCACCGGGCCCACATAGGGAATCTGACCAAACGTAAGGGCAATTTCATTGATAACAAAACCCAGAATTGCGGTGGATATGCCAATTGCAAACAAACGAATGTAGGACAATACATCGCCAAACACCCCGGTAACGGTATTGTATGCATCCCACACACCTTTCCCTAGACGGGCAAAAATATTCAGTTTGGGATCGCTGAACAGAAATATCAACACACCGCTAAATATCAATGCTCCGTTGAAATAAGGCTTCGCCGCACTTTGGGTAAACCAGCCAAGCTGATCCCCTCCCATATAAAAGACAAGGGAAAGCAGGGCCAACACCCATCCCCACGTGGATAAAGAATAAGGAAAGCCACTGAATTTCCACAATCTATAGGCTTTCAATATCAATCCAAAAAGTATCTGTAATATTCCAAGGCCTAACGACGCGTAAAACAGTTGGTTGCGGTCTAAAATCATATTTCTGACCTGGGAAGCCCAGTCAATATTTGTTAAACTGATACCAAAAACGGTACCACCAATAAGCCCCATAAGGACAGTCGCGGCGCCCAGATATTGTGCCATAGTCAGATAAATCTTCATGCCAGGCTTAGCCTTGGTGTGCTTATAGATGGTTACTGCAGCCAGTATAACGATGCCGTAACCCACGTCTCCAAGACAAAAACCAAAAAACAGGGCAAAAAACGGGGCAAAAAACGGAGTCAGGTCCAATTCATAATAATTGGGTAAATCAATCATTTTCTGCAAAGGTTCAAAGACCTTGGCAAATTTGCCATTTTTTAGCTGTATGGGCACCTGGTAAGGATCTTCACTTTTCACATCGCTGCTAACATAAAGCACATTTTCCTTTTCAAGAAAAGCCTTCAATTCCTCTTCTTTGTCTTCAGGTACCCATCCTTCCAGGAGCATCACCTTATCCTCGGCCTGTGACTCTGTATGATTCAGTGCCTGATTGAAATCGGTCTTCTCCTGGAGCCGTTTTCTTTCATTCCGTAATAGTTCCAAATATTTTTCAGCGTATTCATCAAAAATTCTGTTGATCTCCTGAATACGCTTCTCTTTTTCGTCATACTTTCTGTCCAGCTCGGAAAGGGATTCGTCGGGCAACCGAACCTCCTCGGCCTCAATATCTATTTCCTGATCTCCTTCCTGCAGTATGACAAAATAAAGATTACCACTAATATTGTTGATCCGTTCCAGGTAATACTGATTTTCCCAATCGCTGTCAAAATATTTTTCATTGACCACAAAAAACCGGGGAGTAAGATTCAACTCCTTCAGTTTTTGCTTCATGTCATCTGTAAAATCGCCCCAGGGATGGGCTTTATTTATATCTTTTCTCAGAGCTACCAATTCCTGTTCGATATTGGCAATTTCATCCTGCTTCTCCTTAATATCCCTGACAATATCAAAAGGTTGGGTTCCATCATCCGCAGGATTTTCTTCCTGACCCTTTTTCTCAAGAAAACGAATGGTTTCATTCAGTTTTTTAATGTCTTCAAGGGCCTGCCTGGTCTCCTCATCATATTCATCTGCCTTTTCGGCAATATGAAGAACACCAATATCCTGCAGCTTCTGCAAAAAATCATTATACTCCTTATGGTAAATTAAAAAAGAATATCTGGTCATTGGAGTGATCATGCCAATACCTCCCTACTGATTTTGTTGTTCATGACGTTTCTTCACTATCTTCTGTGCTGCCTTGGAAAGATTTTCCTGATCCTCCAAAAAGCGTTTGATTTTATTTATTGCATCCAGGTACTCAGGTATCTGGACTTTTTCATACAAGTTCACTTTCTGGGTTGTTTTTTTCCTGGCATAATCCAACAACTCCATCTTCTTTCGGAAGACTTCTTTCTCGACAGCAATCTGGCCCAGAGATTCCAGCAGGTCTACCCCTTTAAGGTACCAACTGGGGTTGTTGTACATACTGAAATCCTTCAAATCAAAATCCACATCCTCCAAAACCGGTGTTTTGGTACCGGCAATCTTTTTGGTAGCCAGCTTCACCTCCCGGATGGTTACCAAATCCTTGTCAAACTCACACCAAAGACGGGCCATATCCTCATATTGATCCAGTTTCTCCTGGAGCTTTTTATCAAGCTCTTTCATGGTATCCTTGGCCTTTTTTACCTCCACCCTTAAGGCTGCTTCTTTACTCTGAAGGGTAGGCAAAGCCCGTAACCGGATATCAAGCTGCTTTTGCAGTCTTTGCTGGGATATTTTATTGTATTGAAATTTTATGGACATACGATAATGCTTTATTCTTCGCTATCACTTGGCCAGTATTTATCTACAAGGTCCTTCTTAACACTTACTTCGGTACGCTTAAAGTGCTTATCAAAAAGTCTCCAGGCCGTATCGAGCATTTCATTCACTTCGATGTTTACGTCGATGGCCAGAAGTTCTTTGGAATAATCTTTGGCAAATTCAAGGGCTCTCCGGTCGTATTCGGTCAGGTCGAAACCATTTTCCAGTTTGGTCTTGGCATTGGAAGCATCGGCAAAAAGACGGATCGCCGCGTTCATCACCTGAGGGTGATCCTCTCTTGTTTTCTTACCAATTACTAACTGTTTCAACCGGGAGAGGCTCCGGAACGGATCAACGATGACTTTACCCACATCGGTATCGTTCCTGAGAAAAAGCTGTCCCTCAGTGATATACCCTGTGTTGTCAGGAATGGCATGGGTTATGTCTCCGCCCGAAAGGGTGGTAACCGCAACGATGGTGATCGAACCGCCTTCAGGAAACTGCACGGCTTTTTCATATATCCGGGCCAGGTCACTGTAAAGCGATCCGGGCATACTGTCTTTGGAAGGTATCTGATCCATACGGTTGGAAACAATACTGAGCGCGTCTGCAAAGAGGGTCATGTCGGTAAGCAGAACAAGCACTTTTTGGTTTTTCTCCACGGCAAAGTGCTCTGCAGCCGTCAGACACATATCGGGCACCAGCAACCGTTCTACAGAGGGGTCTTCGGTAGTATTCACGAAACTAATGATACGATCCAGTGCACCCGCATTATCAAACACATTTTTATAATACAGGTAATCGTCGTTGGTCAGTCCCATTCCTCCCAGTATAATCTTATCTGCCTGGGCGCGGAGGGCAACCATCGACATCACCTGATTGTAAGGCTGGTCAGGATCAGCAAAGAAAGGGATCTTCTGGCCGGTAACCAGTGCATTATTCAGGTCAATACCGGCAATCCCGGTAGGGATGAATTCCGAAGGCTGTAAGCGTCGTACCGGGTTCACAGTAGGTCCGCCAATCTCCACTTCTTTTCCTTCCACATCGGGCCCGCCGTCAATGGGGTCTCCGTAGGCATTGAAAAATCTCCCTGAGAGTTCGTCTCCAACATTCAACTGGGCGGTTCTTCCAAAAAAGACCACTTCCGCATTGGTGGGTATGCCTTCTGTACCTCCGTATACCTGGAGGGTTACCTCATCTCCAACGATCTTGACCACCTGGGCCATTCGTCCGTTCACCAATGCAATCTCTTCATTACCCACACCTGATGCTCTAAGCGTTATAGTGGCTTTGGTAATTTGCTCAATTTTGGTATAAATCTTTTGAAATGCTTGTGTTTCCATATACTTAGGCCTTTCTTTCTTCAATAATTTGTTCTAATTCCTTTTCAAACTGTTGAAACTTATCGGATTTGAACTCTGAGTAGTTCATTTGCCTGAGTTCGTCGACCAACCGTTTGAAATATTCGCTGACTTCTTCAAAATGCTCAAAGTTAAAGTTGGTATTGTATATATTGATCACTTTTTCGAGCATATATTTTTGACGTTCAATAGATGTTTGGGCATCGATCTCATCGAAGGCATCCTGCTGCAGGAGGACAAAGTCCACTACTTCGGATTTCCAGAAGGTAATGTGGTAATCTACCGGCACACCATCGTCACCCAAAATGTTAATCTGCTCGGAAGCTTCACGCCCTCTCAACAGCACATTCTTAAGCAACTGAATCTGCTCTGGCCATGTATCTCCAATATTTTCCTTCAGATAATTTTCCATTTCGGGGTATTCAAGATATTTGGAATAGCTGTCGATGGGATCAACTGCGGGGTAACGTTTGCTGTCGGCACGATCCTGAGAAAGCGCATAGAAACATCGTGCGGCCTTTTTAGTAGCCTCTGTCACGGGCTCTTTCAGGTTACCTCCGGCGGGTGAAACGGTACCGATAAATGTGATGGAGCCGGCCTCACCATTATTCAGGTACACGTAACCGGCCCTTGAATAGAAATTCGATATAATGGCTGTCAGGTCCATAGGATAAGCATCAGGCCCGGGAAGCTCCTCCATTCGGTTGGACATCTCCCTAAGCGCCTGAGCCCACCTCGAAGTAGAATCGGCAAGCATCAGAATCTTCAGGCCCATGGCCCTGTAATACTCAGCAATGGTCATGGCTGTATACACAGAGGCTTCACGTGCTGCAACCGGCATGTTGGATGTATTGGCGATAATGGTTGTTCGTTCCATCAGTTTCCTGCTTGTTCTTGGATCTTCCAGCTCGGGAAATTCGGTAAATATTTCAACCACCTCGTTTGCACGTTCACCGCAGGCTGCCATAATGATCATGTCAGCTTCGGCCTGCTTGGACAGGGCATGCTGCAATACCGTTTTACCGCTACCAAACGGGCCGGGAATAAAGCCGGTTCCTCCTTCGCCAATGGGATTCAATGTATCTATAATACGAATACCTGTCTCAAGCAATTTGAATGGTCTGGGTTTCTCCCGGAAATTCTTAATAGGAACTTTAACAGGCCATTGCTGTACCATGGTGACTTCCACTTCCCGGTCATCTTCATCCAGCAACACAGCCATGGTATCGTTTATCGTATATTCCCCTTCGCCGGCAACGGATTTAACCTTAAATTTCCCTTCAAATTTAAAGGGAACCATAATTTTATGGGGCAACCAGTTTTCAGTAACTTCACCGAGCCAGTCGCCGGCAATAACTGTGTCACCCTCTTTGGCAATGGGTTTGAATTCGTATTTCCTTTCCTGATCCAGGGCCTCCGTGTGAGCTCCCCGGTGAAGGAAAATTCCTTCCATCTTGTCCAGGTCATTCTGCAAACCATCATAGTTACGGGACAAAATACCCGGACCAAGATTTACTTCCAGCATATGGCCGACAAATTCAACGGTATCACCTACCCTTAAACCCCGGGTACTTTCAAAAACCTGGATATAGGCAGTAGTACCCATTACTTTAATGACCTCAGACATTAATTTACTATCTTGCTGAGCAATATAGCAGATCTCATTTTGTTGCACCGGTCCGTCGGCTTCAACCATGACAAGATTTGCAATAATACCTGTGATCTTGCCTCTTGTGATGTTATTTTCTTTACTCATTGATCATGAATTCTTTTGAAAATTCAAAACTCTCTTTTAATTCCTCAATTAACTGTTTAAACAATTCTCTTCCGGTTTGTTCATCAAGTTCCATCCACCGGTAAACCATCTGAAGTTTGATGGTATAGGCCAAAATAACTTCCAGCGAAAAGTAATGAAACCGGGTGAATTCGTCCAATTGGTCCCATCTGAACTGGTCCAGGCTTTTTTCGCGGGCCAATAGATTGTCCTTCTCGGCTATACCGATTACCTGACCTACATAATCCAAAATCGGTGCAAGACCAAAATCTTTTGCACTGCTCTTATTGACTGCCTCAGTAACGAAATTGTCACCAATCAGCTCTTCTTCCGGATCCTTATCAAATTCTCTGCAGTTTAACCCGATTAAAACATTGGTAACATTCATTTCAAAAGTGAACCAATCGGTAAGAAACTGATCCCGGAATGAGAACACATAATCATAAAACATCCGGGTCAAATGGTTTTCCCATTGTTTTAAAGTCCTGCTGTTACGGTCTTCCCTATATTGTTCTACAAACTCATACATATAATCGGGCAGGGAAAAAAGATCCCCTCCCTCAGTCAATTCACTTTCAAAATCCGAAACGGTGTAATTGCCCAGCTCACTGAACTGATCGTATTTTTCCTGCAGGAACAACAGCAAATTCTGGTTGTCATAAGGAAGGAATAGCAATTGAGCCAGTTCATAATCCTCCGGATAAAGCTCCTCTTCCAATGTATTTTTAAAATCATGCATTGAAAAATTCACTTCCGTCTCGTCAAGCAAAATATCAGGTAAGCCTGCAACAAAGCAGTGATAATAATTTTGAGCCATACTATTTTTCCTCTTTACCTTTTTCAGAAAAAAGCATTTCTACGGTGCGCGGTCTCAGATAGCTCTTGAAGAAATTTTCAAAGTCCTCTTCGGAAAAACTAATCTTATAAGATCCGTCGGCAGGTCCGATTGAAAATCCACCCCTCATACGATCGGAGATCTCTACCTGAATTCCCGCATTAAGCTGTTGGGCGGCCTGTTTTTCCAGGTAATCCTGGAGTTCTTTCTTTTTATTTTCTGGAATGGTTACGGCAAGATTGGCCTGTTCACCCGATGGGGAACTCCAGTTTTTAATGAGTGTTTCGATGAGTTCCTTGATAAACTCGGTATCATTCATTGATTCTTTCACCGGTTCTTTGATCACCCCCATGGTGATCATCCCGGTGATCTGTTTTTGCACTTCGCGAAGGGTTTGCTTGGCTGCCAGTTCAATTTCCGATTTGGCATTTTTCTTTAGATCTTCGGATTCTTTCCTGGCATTGCTGATGATCTCATCGGCTTCCTTTTGAGCCTCATTCTTAATCTTATCAGCCTCCTTCTTTGCATCCTCAACGATCTTATTGGCTTCTTCGTTGGCTTTTTCTACCCCCTCATTATACAACTTATTGGTAAGTTCCTGAAGTTTGCTTTCCATAATTATTTAGCTTTAATCTGAATTTTTTGATTGACAACTTGCAAAGGTATAATTTTAGAAATATTTCCAAGATAATTTTGTGTTGATATTTTATACCTTACAATTTAAAAAACCCGCATAATCACCAAAATGCCATCTTAAGTGGGGCAAAAATAATATGAAAAAAAATTCCCTCCAAACAGATTGTTATTTTTTTAACAATGTTATACGAATAACATTATATTTTTTCCATTATGCCTTCTTTACAAACCTTTTACTCTGCCTTTTTCCCCCGAACATAGTGAAAAAGGTTAACAATCTCAAAAACAGTATAAATAATATAAAGTATTAAGAAAGTAACTAAGAAAGGCACTGCAATCTGGGGATTAAAATAAGAGAAAGTAATGATAAAAATGAGAAACAGAAGCAATTTGGCACCCAGTAAACCCAGGAAACGGGAGGAAAACTTCTTTACGGGCAGTCTTGAAGCTCCAATAAGCGTTCCGTGAAAAACAGCCATTACAACATAAAAAATAACCGGGAGAAAAATAAAAAAGGAATCATAGTGCCCGGGGAACATATACATAAAAGCCAGGAAACCGGCAACATACACTACGATCGTCATATAAAGCTGCTGCAATAAAAATTGTTGCAAAGGTTTCGGCATATCATTTGAATTTAATAAAATCTTTAATGGCATAATATATACCCAGAACAACCCCCAGGATTACACCAAGAAGGGTAAACAGCGGAAAGTTGATTCCGGAAACCCATTCATCCAGTTTCATCCCCCCGTATAATCCCAATAAAATGATAACCATCATCTGGAAACCCAGCGCGGAATATCGGGCATATTCTCTAAGAGGATTTGAATCCTTTCTGGTCTCCCTTTTGGTCTCCTTTTGTTTGTTCCTGTTGTTTTTCCGCCCGTTTTCCTGATTTTCCTGACTGGACATTCTTTATTGCATCCTCATTCATATTACAATTGCCGGTAAACAGGGAGCCGGGTTCAATTGAAAGCTTCTGCGTGACTATATCCCCATATATCCTTGCTGAAGCTTTGAGTGAAAGCAACTCCTTAACCTTGATCTTCCCTTCTATCATTCCCAACACCTCAGAGTTCTTACAATCAATCTCCCCTTTAATCTTCCCGGTTTCTCCTACTACCAGTTTCCCGTCTGTCATGATGTTGCCCGACAGAAAACCATCTATTCTGATATCACCATTGGTATTGATGTCACCGGTAATCTCGGTACCAACGCCTATAAGGTTAATGGCATTGGATTCATTTTCCATATTTGTTTTCGCCATATCTGTATTAATTTTTGACATATTTGATAAAACAGAGGTTAAAATTACGTTTTAAAATCACAGCAAATATAAAAAAATCGAAACATTCAATACCTTTCTTATTATAATTTATTTTTAATTTGCAAATTAAAATCATCACCGGTAAAATTCATTATTTTCGTGCAGAATAAAATTAACTGTATCTTAAAATAATACCCCACCATGGAACGATTTAAGAAAGTCAATACAATTACGGGCTGGATCATTTTTCTGATAGCGGCCACAGTACTACTGATGGGCATAGAACCTACAGTTAGTTTCTGGGATTGTGGCGAATACATTGCATCTGCTTTTAAGCTTATGGTGGGCCACCCTCCCGGCGCTCCCTTTTTTATGCTGGTAGCAAGGCTATTTTCCATTTTTGCTCCTGACAGCAGTAAGGTTGCACTGATGGTCAACAGCATGTCGGCATTAGCGAGTGCCTTTACCGTATTGTTTCTTTTTTGGAGCATCACCCACCTGGCAAGAAAAATATTCTCCGTGGAAAATGATAAAGGCAACTTGCTTGCCGTTATTGGTGCCGGTGTGGTGGGTGCGCTCGCCTTAACCTTTTCCGATACATTCTGGTTTTCGGCTGAAGAAGGAGAAGTTTATGCATTTTCCTCCCTTTTTACTGCCTTTGTTTTCTATGCCATTCTTAAATGGGAAAATGTAGCCTATGAAAAGCATTCCAACCGCTGGATTATTTTAATTGCCTTCCTTATGGGGATATCCATCGGTGTTCACCTGCTGAATCTACTGGCTATTCCCGCCATTGTTTTTGTTTATTACTTTAGAAAATACAAAATCACCAACAGAGGAATTTTGGGAGCCGCACTGCTTTCAATAATCCTTTTGGGTACCTTCAATTTTATCATTATACCAGGTATTGTAAGACTGGCTTCCGGATTTGAACTTCTGTTTGTTAATGGATTGGGATTACCTTTTAACACCGGAAATTTCATTTTTATCCTGGCAATTGCAGCGCTTCTTGCCTGGGGCCTGTACCGTACCCATAAACTGAAAAAGGTTACGCTCAACACATTGCTTCTTGGTTTAACAGTAGTGATCCTCGGTTATTCATCGTACACCATGCTCATGATCCGATCTGCAGCAGATCCTCCGATGGATGAAAACGACCCGCAAACCGTTTTTTCCCTGTATCATTACCTGAAAAGGGAGCAATACGGTCAACATCCCCTGGTTACCGGCCCTTATTACAACGCTCCCATCGTGGACAGTGAGCAACCCCATACTTATGTCAAGGAAGGGAATAAATATGTAAAATCGTATTCCTTAAACCCAGATTATGAATATGATGAACGGTTTACCACCTTCTTCCCGAGAATGTATAGCAGACAGTCGAATCATGTGCAGGAATACAAAAAATGGGCTAATATTGAAGGCAGACAGGTTACTGTAACCAACCAACGCGGGGAGGAAGAAACCAGAAACGTCCCCACTTTCGGTGAAAACCTGAAATTCTTTTTCAGATACCAGGTAGGCCATATGTACCTGAGGTATTTCATGTGGAATTTTGCCGGCCGGCAGAACGACATTCAGGGGCACGGAGGTCCCCTAAATGGTAACTGGCTGAGCGGTATTAAGCCCCTCGACGAAACCAGACTCGGAAATCAAGACAATCTTCCCGAGAAATTCAAAAACAACAAGGCCAGGAACACCTATTATATGTTGCCTCTCCTGCTCGGCTTAATTGGTTTCTTCTTTCAATACAAGAAAAATCCAAAGGATTTTACGGTGGTGCTGCTCCTGTTTCTGTTTACAGGCCTGGCTATTGTGGTATACCTTAATCAAACACCACTGCAGCCAAGGGAAAGAGATTATGCATACGCGGGTTCCTTCTATGCTTTCTCCATGTGGATTGGCCTGGGAGTTCTTGGGATATACAATCTATTCAAAAATAAAGCTCCGAAGGTTTTCAGCGCCATCCTTGCTATAATACTCACGCTGGTGCTGGTACCGGTGAACATGGCTAAAGAAAACTGGGACGATCACGACCGTTCGGGGCGTTATATAGCCCGCGACTATGCCTACAACTACTTAAATAGCTGCGCTCCCAACGCCATTCTCTTTACCCATGGAGATAACGATACCTTCCCACTATGGTACGCCCAGGAAGTGGAAGGCATAAGAACCGACGTCCGGGTGGTTAATCTCAGCCTACTGAACACGGACTGGTACATCGACCAGATGAAAAGAAAGGCTTATGATTCCGATCCGGTGCCTTTCAGCATGGAACAGGATCAATACAAACAAGGCACACGGGATCAGGTACCCATGCTCAATAAAGTAGAGAACTTTGTGGATGTCAAACAGGTAGTGGATTTTGTCGCCAGCGACGACGAACGTACCCAGCTCTCTTCCCGCGGCAACCAAAAAATCAATTATATACCCACCCAAAAGTTCAAGTTGAACGTGGACTCAGCAAAAGTAGTTAACCGAGGGATTGTTAAACCTGAAAATGCCGATCAAATCGTAGATGAAATAAGATGGCAGGTAAACAGAAACAACCTCATGAAAAATGATCTCATGATGCTCGATCTCCTGGCAAACTTTAACTGGGAACGACCGGTTTACTTTGTTTCACCCAGCGATGAGACCAACCTGGGCTTAAGTGATTATCTCCAACTGGAGGGGTTTGCCTACAGGCTGGTGCCTATCAAAACAGAAGCAGAAGACAGGGTAGATGTGGGAAGGGTAGATTCCGAGATCATGTACCAAAATCTTATGGAAGAATTCAGTTATGGCAATATGCAGGACCCGGATGTGTATATGGATTATACCAGCAGACGAACAAGCAATGTGATCCGTATCAGAAATAAATTCGCCCGGCTGGCCCGCAAACTAATTGATGAGGACAAAAAACAAAAGGCCGTTGAAACGCTTGACCGGGCAATGGAGCTTACTCCAAACAGTCAGCTTCCCTACGGTATGTGGGTTCTGGAGATCCTTACCGAGTATTACAGGGCTGATGCAACCGAAAAAGCCAATGCACTGGCTGAAGAGTTCGCAGGATATACAAAGAATGAACTCAATTACTACTTTAGTCTAAATCAGCCTTTTGCCGATGCCATTTCCAGGGAACAACGGATGGGCTTGCATATCATGCACAGGCTATCCCAGATCACTAAAAAATTCGGGCAGGAAGAGCTTTCAAAAGATTATGAGCAATATTTGAACAACAAGGTATCCTCCATGCAGGGAACAGGAGGTGGATTAAGACAGCAAAACTGAAAAGTGCAACATTTTACTATATCTTACCGGCCTCTTTTGCCGGGTAAGGTACTTAACAGTGTTTGTCCATAAAGTCCAGGAGATTTGAAAGAGTCTCGTCTAGAATGTTCGCTCGCAAGGCTTGCTAGTTTTGAATGACAGGAGTTTACTTGATGTAATCGACTGGCATGAAAAACGAGCGTAACGCAGCGAGCGGATATTATAGACAGACTCTAAACAGTTATTGGGAGTTGCTTCCAGGCCCATCAGAAAACAACTCTGCGGCCTTCGATGCTATGGCAGCACTGTCAATATCCATAATGCACCGGAAATGCTTTTTAGGACATTTCCTAAACCCCAGTTTGGAGCATGGCCGGCAAGGCAATCCGCGTATTTCAAAAAGGATGGAATCCGGATGGGGCATATAGGGGTACATACCAAATTCGGGTACCGTATTGCCCCAAACAGAAATGATCCGCTTATGAAAAGCTGATGCAATATGCATAAGGCCGGTATCATGCGTGATAACTACCCTTGATTGTCTGATTACCGAAGCAGATTGATTGATGTTATAGCTGCCGCAGGCATTCAATACCCAATCGCCGCATTGCCGGGCAATGGTTTCTCCATTTTCCCGGTCTTCAGGGCCACCCAGCAAAATAACCGGCAACCCGGTTTGATCAATAACAGAAATGATCTTATCCGTAGTCAGTTTTTTGGTATTGTGTTTGGCACCAATGGCAAAAGCAATATAACCTTCCTTAAAAGGGGGAGGAAAACCGGAAGAGTTCACCTCATCACGGGAAGGTATGAAATAATCAAGTCCCTGGTGGTCATTTTCCACATCAAAAATATCTACGGCTTTAAAATATCTGTCAACAATATGCTTATCAGGGAGCTTATTAACCTTGAAATTCACATAATACCACTTTTTCCAGTTTAATTTGTCAAAGGTAAAATCGATAATCCCCAGCCCGGAAATGATACGTTTTGTGCGCAGGTTTTTGTGCAGATCAATGATATAGTCGTAGAATTCATACTTCAGATCGTCGAGTTGCTTCCTCAGATCTTTACGCAGCACATGAACCTTATCTATATATGGGTTGGCTTCCAGGATATCTTTATACTCGGTTTTGGTAAAAAAGTGTACTTCAGCATTTTCCACCTGATTTTTCAATCCCCTGACAACCGGAGTGGTCAGAACAATATCTCCGATGGAACTGAAACGGAGTACAAGAAACTTAACTGGCTGCATAAATGGTTGCTTTCAGAACATTGTGGCTTTGCGAAGAAAATCATATCCAACGAATATCAAGCTACTTCGGCGAGAATGATGGTTTTGTTCCTCTGTACTTCGATTATCCCCCCTTCAATATCAAAATACTGCGGGTTACCCGTGGATTCCTCCACCCTGATGGTCCCCTTTTCAAGGGTAGAAATAATCGGGGCATGGTACTGAAGTACCTGAAACTGACCTTTGCTTCCAGGTACCTGGATCAGTTCTACTTTCCCTTCAAAAAGGGTTTTCTCGGGTGTAACGATTTCTAAATGCATGATATATGGTCCAAAGCTTATTATTCTTCTCTTCCCGCCAGCATTTTCTCGCCTTTCTCTATGGCTTCATCTATTGTTCCCAGCATGCTAAAGGCCGACTCAGGATATTTATCTACCTCTCCGTTTAGTATCATTTCAAAACCTCTGATGGTATCCTCAATTTTTACCAGCACTCCGGGTTTACCCGTAAATTGCTCAGCCACATGGAATGGCTGTGAAAGGAAGCGTTGAACTTTTCTGGCTCTATGTACCACCATTTTATCTTCTTCCGAAAGCTCTTCCATACCCAGAATGGCAATAATATCCTGTAATTCACGATTTCGTTGCAAAATCTCTTTTACTTGCTGGGCTACATTATAATGCTTTTCACCTACAATTTCCGGTGTTAATATTCTGGAAGTAGAATCAAGTGGATCGACGGAAGGATAAATCCCAAGCTCGGCAATCCTTCTGCTTAAAACCGTAGTCGCATCCAGGTGGCTAAAAGTTGTGGCAGGAGCGGGGTCGGTAAGGTCGTCGGCAGGGACATACACTGCCTGAACAGAGGTTATGGACCCGTTACGGGTGGAAGTAATCCGCTCCTGCATTTCACCCATTTCAGTGGCCAATGTAGGCTGATATCCAACAGCCGAAGGCATTCTTCCAAGAAGTGCCGACACTTCAGCCCCTGCTTGGGTAAACCGGAATACATTATCAACAAAAAACAATATATCACTTCCTTCTCCACCTTCCCGTGTCCCCTGATCGCGAAATGATTCGGCAAGTGTAAGACCGGATAAAGCAACAGTAAGCCGGGCTCCGGGAGGCTCATTCATCTGCCCGAAGACTAAGCTGGCCTGAGAATTCTGAAGCTCTTCGAGATTTACTTTGGAAAGATCCCAGCCTCCGGCTTCCACGCTTTTCTGAAATGCTTCGCCGTACTTGATCACTCCCGACTCAATCATTTCCCTCACCAAATCATTCCCTTCACGGGTTCTTTCTCCAACGCCCGAAAAAACAGTTAAGCCGGAATAGGCTTTGGCAATGTTGTCGATCATTTCCATGATCAGAACGGTTTTACCTACACCTGCCCCTCCAAACAAACCGATCTTTCCTCCTTTTGGATAGGGTTCTATCAGATCAATCACTTTAATTCCTGTATGCAATACCTCAGTTTCAGTGGAAAGTTCCGTATATTCAGGTGAACCCTGATGCACCGGATAACCGCCTTCCTTGTTCAAAGGCTCCATTCCGTCAATGGGTTCTCCTATTACATTAAGCACCCGGCCTCTAACCTGATTACCGACAGGCATTCTTATAGTGGAGCCGGTAGCTTTAACCTCCGTTCCACGCCTTACACCGTCAGTAGCATCAAGGGCGATGGTTCTTACTGTATATTCACCAAGATGTTGCTGGGTTTCCAAAACCAGCCTGGATCCATCCGTTTTATGAATTTCCAAAGCCTCAAATATATCAGGCAACTCTCCGCCGCTCTTCTCAAAACTCACATCAACAACCGGTCCGATTACCTGAATGATCTCTCCAAAATTTTCAGCCATAGCACAATATTTTATTAAACCCAAATTATTCACAAATAATTCTGACGCTATTGAAAAACCTGGCTTTTCGCTTCATTATTTTTCGCAAAAAGCCGGTTTTTCTAATGCGGGGTTACCTGCATCCACCCCGCAATCCATCCCGCATTCATAAACTTTCCCGCTTACCAGCGGGATTCGTTTATGAATAATGCAGGT
>JAGXLC010000073.1 GCA_018334875.1 Bacteroidales bacterium
GACGCCACATAAATTTCGAACCACTGTTCACGGGTCAGTTCAATATCCACGGACTGAACAGCTTTTTTCAGGCGTTCGATCTTGCCGGTTCCCACAATTGGGATAATTCCTGCAGGATGAGTCAGCAACCATGCATAGATCACCTTTTCAATGTCTTCAACACCTAAAGTTTTTGCAATTTCCTTTAGTTTGGTCTTGATCCTTATACCCTTTTCATCTTCAGGCTCAAAAACCCTTCCGCCGGAAAGGGGCGACCATGCCATGGGATGAATTTCTTCCCGCAAAAAGAACTCGATATTCTCGTTTTGAAAGTGCTCCAAATTGTAGGGGGAGATCTCCACCTGATTGGTAACCAGCTCGCCATCAAAATGCCGGTCCAGCATTTCAAACTGCATGGGCGTAAAATTGGAAACCCCAAAATTCAATACTTTCCCCTGGGATTCAAGCTCCTCAAATGCTTTGGCCGTTTCAGCAGGATCCATCAGCGGATCGGGCCGGTGGATCAAAAGCAGGTCAATATAATCGGTATGCAGGTTTTTTAGGGATTGTTCCACCGAAGAAATGATATGCCCGTAGCCTGTATCGTAATGCTTAATCATTCGTTCAGGATATTTCTCCGATACCATTTTGATCCCGCATTTGGTAACCAACTGCATCCTTTTCCTCAACCCCGGTTTGAGTTTGAATATTTGACCGAAGAGGGCTTCGCACGTATAATCCCCGTAAATATCGGCATGGTCAAAGGTCGTTACCCCCATGTCCATGGCCTCCTCCACAAAACGAAGAAGTTCCTGGTTACTCATATCCCATTTGTCAAGTCTCCAAAGGCCTTGAGCAATTCTTGACATTTCAAGGTCTTCAGATATGTTAATGCTTTTCATATATTACGTGTTATTGGTTAAACTATGCTTAATCAAGGGTACATTTTATTCGAAAAAGCAGACAAAAATAAAAATCAAAAAGCTATCATTCAGTATATCGCCGGATCACTTTCATGATGGCCTCCTCACTCACCGGTCCGTAAGTAAAATCCTCCGAATCAAACATATGCACTCCTATCTCCGAACGGTATAATCCTTTGGCCTGGTAACCGGCACCCTCAAAAACGCCGATTTTCCCTTCATATTTCCTGCGGTATTTATCCCTGATTTGTTCTATCTTTTGATCAAGCTGTTTGTTTTGGGCCGAATATTTTTCCCTGATCTGCTGAATGGTCTGATTAGAAACATCCTCTGATTTCAACTTTTCAATCTCTTCTTTCATCTTTTCTTCATTGGCCCTTTGTTTCTTCTTAATTTTGATAACCTCATCCTGGCCCCAGGGTGTGGGTACAGGGATACCGGGTGAGAGATGCGCTTCCCATTTTATCTGATTCGTATCAAGCAAGGCTGTAATATTTGGTTCTGTGGGTTCAACCCCTTCGGGATAATAATCTTCATAGGACACGGTGGAAGAAAAATATTCATCGGCGAGCCCGCCAAACCCATGGCCAAATTCATGCATAAAAGTGGCTTCGCTCCGTGAGTCGTCAGCAGTAAAAAGGGTATAATTGTTATATATCCCTCCTCCGCCATACCGGTCGGTATTGGCTATAACGATTATGGCATCGTAAGGTACTACCGAAGCAATATCCCGCATGGCTTTCCGGTCATCGACAAGCAAATACCTCGGTAAATTAAGGGCATTGAAAGAGGCATCAATGGCAGTATTCCGAAATGTTCCCCTGGTGGGATGATCCACCCCACTCTGAGAAGACGGACGAAAAGCCCCGTAAACGTTGAAAAGTTCTTTATGGCTTTTAAAGGGTTCGGCTCTGAAAAGTACTTCTGTAAAATGATCGGCATCGCTTTTGAATTTACTCCATTCTCCGGAAGTATATCCTTCTGCAACAAATACAAGATCTACCTTCTTACGAGGATCTCCATTTTTCAAAACGTTATAGGCACGATCCCTTTTAGCCGGTTCTTCCCGAATGATGTTCTCATTATCGGGATCAATGGTACGGGAAAATACCGGCTGAAGAATATTTTTCCGGTTTCTTTTTTCGATTACCAGGGTGAAAGGACTTTCAGGATAAGGGAATCTTACTGTTTCTATAAAAGTTCTTTTTTCTCCTTCCTTTGCAGGCCTTGTGGTCTGATATTCACCGAATATACAGTTGAAACCCTTGGAAAATATGAGCTTATTGTCGATTAAACTGTATATTTTAACGTAGTAATTCCCATTGTTCAGCCTGTCGATCAGCCTATCAGGATTGCCGGGCCACCGTCCTTCCCTGTAAACCTGATCCAAAGAAATGGTTAATGCTTCAGAATCGCCTGTCATATAAAAATCAACCCGCATGGTTTGGCCGGTAAAATATTGATTGAATACTGGATCTGCCTTAACGGTAAATGTTAAAGGCACTAAGAGGAATATGAAGAGTAACTTTCTCATTTGGACTATTGAATTTATTTATGGTCAAACAGAACCCGCATGTTAATTATTTTCTTGTGACAAAACCCGGTGGATCCAAGCGTCTGACGCTATTAAAAAACCTGGCTTTTTGCTTCAATAAATTTCGCAAAAAGCCGGTTTTTCTAATGCGGGGTTAAAAAGTTTGAGGAATAAAATTAACAAGAACTGGTCAATTTTCATAAAATACCCTGTTGCTGTTCCCGGCCACTAAATATTTCTTTAACTTTTGACGGATCAAGCCAATGCCCATGGGTTTCAACAGGTAATCGTTGAATCCCGCAGCAAATATATCTTCCTTATCGGAAGGGTAAGCACATCCTGTTTGAGCAACGACAGGGAGCTCAGGCTTCAGTAACTTAATTTTTCTGCAGGCAGTCAATCCATCCATAACAGGAAGCTTTATATCCATCAGAACAAGATCTACAGGGTTATTTTTACAAAACTCTACAGCCTCTTTGCCATTGGTGGCAATCTGGGGGTTAATATCCACTCTCTTGATTTCAGAACTTTTTAAAATTTCACTGAGCAAGAAGGCATTTGAGCGATCGTCCTCTACAATCAAAACCGTAAGTTCAGATTTACTTCCCTGGACATCCTTCTGCCCATGATTATTCATTCCCGGCCGGAAATCCTGCTTATTGGTTATACAGGGAATGGTAAGATAAAAAACCGAACCATTACCTGGTTCGGATTGTACCCAAATAGAACCCTTTAGCAAGACGGCCAGACCTCTGGCTACAGTGAGCCCCAAGCCCGCACCGGAGGCTTTCTGATTACCGAGACTTGTATAAAACGGTTCAAAAATTTTATCTTTCTGATCCTTATCAATGCCCTTGCCGCTATCTTTTACAAAAAAGTGCATTTCATCATCCACAAAATGATATCCAAATTCAATGATGCCCTTCTCTGTAAACTGAAAAGCATTATCCAGGAGATAACGCAATACCTGCCGGAGCTTGATCCTGTCAGAATAAACAAAACTGCTGTCATCGGTAAAAGGTGTACACAGTTGCAAATGTATTTCTCTATCTTCTTTATGCGGGAGATAAATATTATAAAGGTCTCGCAACATTTGATTCACATTAAACTCTTCATATTCCAGCCCTGGCTGACTCGAATTCAACCGGGTTACATTCATCAGATTATGTACCAATTCATGAATCCGGCTACCCGAACTTAATATCAAATCCAGATAACGTGTTCTTTGTTCATTGCTTACAAAAGGATTCTGAAGCAATTCGAGGAAACCTTGCATCCCTTTTGCGAATAGGGTCTTTTTTCTGAAAACTTTCGGAGAAAAGGAAGAGTCGGAGCGGGTAACTTCTGACATTTGCCTTTCAGAAGTAAAAATTTTTTGTCCGCTCTTTTCCAGATAAGTAATGTTGATAGTGGTTCCAATAAATCTGAGGGGATAATGGTGCTCGTCCTCATCAACCACCCTTCCATAATCGAAAACCCTGACCCATTTTCCTGATTTGGACTTCAGCCTGTATTCAACGGCATAACTTTCTGCATCTCCCCATAAATGGTCATTCAGTGCTTTTCTCACATAATGCCAGTCATCCGGATGAATCAGATTTTGCCAGGTGCGGATATGGAATTCGATGTCCTTCCTTTTATAACCGAGCATTTTAATCCAGGTATCATTGAATTGGACATCGCCACTTTCGATATCCCAATCCCAAAAACCTTCTCCCATTTTTTCAAGTGCCTCATCCGGATTGAGTTCATCTCTCCGCAGGGACTTTTCTATGGTTTTTCGCCGGCTAATATCAAAAACCACAATAAGCACATTTTCTTTATTATCATCCGATTTCTGCAGATTGCTCCTGGAATCAAGCAATACTCCCACCAAAAACATATCTCTGATTTCTCCGGATTTGCATCTCCATCTTGTTTCAATGGTTGCTATGCCCTCATTCCGCAGCAAAGGATAAAAGAATTTTTCCATTCTTTTGGATTCCCTCTCACTGGGATATAGAATGCCGGCATGTTTACTCATTAGGTCTTTTTTGGAATAACCGGTGATGTCTGCCATCCGGCTATTAGCAAAACTGATAATGCGGGAAGTCATTAGGGCTATTCCGGCAGGGGTGCCGTGGAAAAAATGTTCCAGATATTCCAGGGAAAGGCTCATATTGATAAAATCAACATTTCGTCACATGGCTAAACTAACACTTATTAGCAAAAACTGGAAAAGATTGAATCCAATTTTATCAACAGAAGTTAAAACCAATTATTAACACCGTTTGAAACATTTCGGAATTGCTTGCGTATTATTTAATAATATATTTTCTATCAATTCATTATCTAATAAGGCTATATGCGAATTTATTTTATTTTTCAAAAATTTTATTATATTCGCACGCTGTTGTCAACAAAGTTATTAACATTATGCCATACAGAAGACTTCCCAACACCGACAAATCCAGAATGAAGGCTCTTAAAACCGCACAGGAGAAAGGCAGAGAGCTTCCTCCTTTTAAACTGGCCTTTTCACAGGAAACCCTGCAAAGATTGAGCTCATTTCTTCCAAAATATGAAAAGGCACTAACGGAGTATCAACAGACCTATAAAATTCAGAAAGAAAACAATAAGGATTATTACAGCAAGCTTAAAAAAGCCAAAATGTACATTTCCCACTTCATTCAAGTGGTGAACATGTCAGTCATACGTGGAGAAATGCCACCCAAAACCCGTTCCTTTTATGGTCTGGCAGAAGATGACAAAAAACTGCCCGATCTGAATACCGAAAACAGCCTGGTTGAATGGGGGGAAAAGCTCATTGAAGGGGAGGAGCAAAGAAAGAAAAAGAACCTTCCCCCGATAACCAACCCGACCATAGCGGTAGTAAAAGTACACTACGATAAATTTATGGATGCCTATAAGTTTCAGAAACAGCTTCAGGAAAACAATCAAAGGGCGGCGAACAACGTCAATGAGCTGAGAAAGGAAGCAGATGATATCATTACCAATATCTGGGATGAGGTGGAAAATACCTTTTCAGACCGGCCTGATGAATTTAAACGCAGCCATGCTAAAGAATACGGAGTAGTTTATGTATGGCGTAAAAATGAACTGGGGAGCATCAACTACTTCAATTACAAGAAGAATTCTTCATACCTGTCCTGATCTTTTTTCATACATATACACAAGATAACAACACAAACCAATCATCACTCCACTAAAAATCACCATGAGTTCGGAGGAGCCAACGGTTCCATAATTACCGTAAATCATATCGCTTTCACTGCCGACTATATAGTAAAAAATAACCGCACTGCCATTATTCACAAAATGGCCTGTAATCGGCAACCAGATGGACCCGCTCCAATAAAACAAATATCCAAAAAGTATACCCAGCGCCACACGGGGTATGAATCCATAAAACTGGATATGCATGGCACTAAAAACTATTGCTGCTATCAATATGCCCAAATGAATATTGCGGGCCCATGCAGCAAATAATTTTTGCAGAATACCCCGGAACAGGAGTTCCTCACCCAATGCAGGCAACACTGCCACCATGAGAAGATTAACAAGCAATTGCTGAATATTCTCAGCATCCAGAAAGCGATAGGTGATCCGGCGGGCTTCCTCTTCTCTGTCTATCAGATGCTTTTCAAGCAATTCCAATGATTCCGGGAAAGGAATGCTTTGATTGAGGTGAGATAAAAAATTTATAAAAGGCAGTGCAAAAAAGATCATTACAATAACCACAGAAAACGAGGCAATTTTGGGCTGAGATGCAAATCCAAGAAATGCTCCGGCCTGCCCTGAATACAATCTGGCAATTATAAAGGGCGGAAGAACAAACAAGCCGATGGTTTGTATAGTCTGAAAATATTTTAACAGATGCAATTGATCCGAAAAATTCCCGTTGGCAAAAAGGTTTGATAATTCACTGAAAGATATACCAAAGACAGGAATAGCCAGGAAATAACCCATTGAAAACACTGCAAAAAATGATGCTATCATAATAAACACAATGGCAAGCAGTTTTGAGAATGGGTGATGGTATAAATCGTTATACATAGGCAGATCAATTAAAACTACTATTTTTGCAAATAAAATTAATCAAATAAATTTTGATAAAAATAGGCCACATAGAATTACCGGAAAAACCGCTTTTTCTTGCACCCATGGAGGATATAACCGATCATAGCTTCCGCCATGTATGCAAAGAATACGGGGCTGATGTAATGATCTCTGAATTTATTGCTTCAGAGGGGCTTATCAGGGATTGTAAAATAAGTATGCAGAAGATGAAAATTTCTGAGTCTGAAAGGCCATTCGGTGTCCAGTTATATGGTCACCGCACCGAAGCCATGGTGGAAGCGGTAAAAATGGCTGAGGAAGCCAATCCCGATTTCATTGATCTGAATTTTGGATGCCCGGTCAAAAAAGTAGCAGGCAAAGGTGCAGGTGCAGGGATGCTCCAGGATATTCCCCGAATGATCGAAATGACCAAAGCCGTGGTTAACGCCACTGAATTGCCGGTAACCGTTAAGACCCGCTTGGGCTGGGACCACAACAGCATCAAAATTGTGGATATAGCCGGGGAACTTCAGGAAACAGGTATCCAGGCTCTGACGATACACGGAAGACTGAGGGCGCAGATGTATAATGGTCAGGCCGACTGGGAGCCTATTGCTGAAGTCAAAAACCATCCGGAAATACAAATACCCGTTATAGGAAATGGAGACATCAAAGGTCCTGAAGATGCCAGAATTGCATTTGACGATTACGGGGTAGATGGCGTCATGATCGGCCGCGCAACAGTAGGCAAACCATGGCTGTTCAGATCAATCAGAACATATCTGGAAACCGGCATCATACCAGATGACCCCGATGTGAAAGAAAAAACTGAAATTGCCAAAAAGCATCTGACCAAATCCATCGAATGGAAAGGCCTCCCCAGAGGAATCTATGAGATGAGAAAACATCTGTCCAATTATTTTAAAGGACTTCCTCATTTCAGGGATATCAAACGCCAATTGGTTACAACCCTTGAACCACAGGAAATTTATGATATGCTGGATTACATTGCAGAAAGATATGCCGATTTCGACAGCTCCAAACTAAAAAGCGACGCATTCTTTCATTACTGAAACGTTAAAACTTACCGAAATTGAATTGCGTCTTTTTCTGTCTTACTTAATTAATTTTTGTCCATAAAGTCAAAGAGATCTGAAAGAGTCTCGTTTAGAATGTTCGCTGGCAAGGCTTGCGAGTTTTGGATTCCAGGAGTCCGGCGGCTGCCGGATGACTGGCATTCAAAACGAGTGTAACGAAGCCAGTGGACATTATAGACAGACTCTAATTAGCTTGATCCTCAATCTTCAGTATATTGTAGGCCTGATCAATAATAAAGGGAGCATTATCAGCCGGAACGTCAGGGTTTAATTCAATGGGGTACACAGGAGCATTTTTTCTTTTGTCCAGGCCATGTTGATAAGCTTTGTCATAATACCGCAGAACAATATCTACAGCCGTATAGAAATCATCGTTATCCAGAGCTTCTATGGCTTTCTGCGCATTTTGCCCTCCCAGTCTCTTACTGATCTTCCGAATGGAATCTTTCAGCAATTGTTTGTCAAAGCTGGCGTATTCCCGAACAAGTCTCCTGATCCTGATATCTTGATCCACTTCAACTTTGATCACCGGGGCAGACCGAATCTTGCGAAAAAGTTCCTCCGGCAAACAGTTTGAACCGATCATTTTGCTTTCATCTTCCACCCAAACGGGTTTATTCAAATCAAATGTGAGCCACTTTTCAAACAGCAGGTTTTCAAAGTGCTCGTTAGGCAGTTGGTCTTCTTCTCCCAGTCCTCCGAAAACCGAGCCCTTATGGCTGGCAATACCTTCCAGATCAAGACACTGCTCACCCCGGTTCATTATGGAATGTAAAATCTCCGTTTTTCCGCTGCCCGTATAACCTCCAAGCACAATAAGCGACACAGGTCGCTCCAGTTGTTGCCGGCAATACCTTCTGTAGGTTTTATACCCCCCTTCCAGTATATAGGCATGAATACCAACCCTGCTGAACAGCCAGGCCATGTTTTCACTTCTCATTCCTCCCCTCCAGCAATGAACGATGAGCTGCTTTTTTTTGCCGGCTATTTCTTCAGCCTTCTCAACCATATCCAACATTTTGGGGCCGACAACCCTCAACCCTTGCTTGATTGCTGCTATGCGTCCGGTCTGTTTATAGGTGATTCCCACCCGGGCGCGTTCTTCATTACTAAAAAGGGGGATATTCCAGGCTCCGGGAATATGGGCTTTCTGGTATTCTCCGGGAGAACGGACATCAATAACGGGAACATTTTCTCTTAATCTGAAGAATTCCTGTATGTCTATTTTGGTCATACAAACTCAACCTTACAGAAAGGGATCAAACGGCAGACTTTTGCTGATACGTATTGGTTAACCAGCATTGGACAGCACCTGGGGTTTAATAATAGCCCGCACTGCATAAAGGATTCCCTGTACATCGAACCCGCATTCTTTCTGCAGCTCCTCCTGTGCTCCGTGCTCAATAAATTTATCCGGAATACCCAACCGTTTAATACGTGGATAATAAGAATTCTCGTTCATAAATTCCATGACCGCACTACCCAAGCCCCCTATAATGGTACCATCTTCAACGGTTATCACATATTTAAATTTCTCTCCAATCTCATGCAACAGTTCTTCGTCGATGGGTTTCAGGAATCTCATATCATAATGGGCAACATTGACACTGTCTTTTTCCAGTTCAGCAGCCGCCTGCTCAGCATAATTTCCTACATGTCCGATGGTCACGATAGCCAGATCGACACCATCCCTCATTTTTCTTCCTTTGCCAACCGGAATTTCCCGGAATGGCTGCTTCCAGTTCAGGTTCACGCCACGGCCTCTGGGATATCGGATGGTAAAAGGGCCTTTATCGGGCAATTGTGATGTGAACATCAGATTTCTCAGTTCTACCTCATCCATAGGAGCCGACAGGATCATATTAGGAATTGCTCTCATATAGGACAAATCAAGCACCCCATGATGGGTAGCTCCGTCCGCACCTACCAGGCCGCCACGGTCCAGGCAGAATGTCACGTTGAGATTCTGAAGGGCTACATCGTGAATAACCTGATCATAGGCCCGCTGTATAAAAGTGGAGTAAATATTGCAGAAAGGCATCATCCCGTCAGCCGACAATCCTGCTGAAAAGGTGACGGCATGTTGTTCCGCAATGCCAACGTCAAATGCCCGGTCGGGCATCTTCTCCATCATGATGTTCAATGAAGAACCCGTTGGCATGGCCGGGGTAATTCCGACAATTTTCTTATTTTTTCGCGCAAGTTCCACAATCGTATGCCCGAAAACATCCTGATATTTTGGAGGCTGGGGTTTATCCTGCGCTACCTTATATAACTTGCCGGTATCTTTGTCAAACTTTCCCGGTGCTCTGTGCCAGGTGGTCTGATCGATCTCTGCCTGCTTAAATCCCTTGCCTTTCTGAGTAATGGTATGCAATAACTTAGGTCCCCTTATGTGCTTCAGATCGTTAAGAATTTTGGTGAGATAGACAACATCATGACCATCAACCGGACCAAAATATCTAAAATTCAATGCTTCAAAAAAATTGCTTTGACTGAGAACTGCCGTTTTAACAGCACTTTCAAGCTGAGAAGCAAGTTTCTGGTAATTGGGCCCCAGCTTACTGATCTTCCCCAACAAATTCCATACATCATTCTTAATTTTGTTATAGGTTTTGGAGGTGGCAATATCAAGCAGATATTCTTTAAGGGCTCCCACATTGGGATCAATGGCCATGTTGTTGTCATTCAAAATGACCAGCAAATCCGAATTTTCAGTCCCCGCGTTATTTAAACCTTCAAAAGCCAAGCCTCCTGTCATGGAACCATCACCTATTACCGCCACAACATTTCTGTCTTTCATGCCCTGTAAGTCAGACGACTTAGCATACCCCAGGGCCGCTGAAATGGAGGTTGAAGCATGTCCTACACCAAAGGCATCGTATTGACTTTCATTCGGATTGGGAAAGCCACTTAAACCTCTGTATTTGCGGTTGGTATGAAAATCCTCCTTTCGGCCGGTCAGGATTTTATGGCCATATGCCTGATGGCCCACATCCCAGAGTATTTTATCATAAGGCGCATTAAACACATAGTGCAATGCCACTGTAAGTTCTGCCACTCCCAGACTTGCTCCGAAATGGGCAGGATTTACCGAGGCTTCTTCAATGATAAACCTCCGCAGCTCGTTGCTTAGTTCTATTAGTTCGAGCTCACTCAGCCTTTTCAGGTCTTCGGGATAGCTTATCCGGCTTAAATAACGATAGTTTGTAGACATAACTCAATACGTATTTATAAAATACCATTCAAAATTAAGAATTATTTCAATTCAATATAATTAAAAGCAACTTCTATAACAACTTATTTTTTATATTTGTTTTCAATTTTATATAAAAAATTTAAACAAATGCTATGAATATCAAAATATTTTTCATCCTCATCCTTTTTCTGGCATCTTGTGTTCCACAAAAAGAATTCAGGAAGGTACAAAGGGAAAAGGAGCAATTACAGGCACTAAATGATTCGCTGAAAGAACGAAACCGAAAACTGGAAATTTCCAACAGAGAGCTTGGTACCAGGGTTAAAGTACTTGAAAACAGAATAGAGCGTCTTGTCCGGGACAGCATGAAACGCGCTGAAAGGCTTGTGAATTATAGACAGGAGAATGAAAGGCTTCGCGATCAATATGATGATCTAAAAGAAAACCAGGAAAAAATTTTAAAGGGTACCAACGAGGAAACAAAAAAACTGCTCAGCGAGATTCAGAGCACCCAGGGAAAACTTCAGCAAAAAGAAGATCGTCTGGAAGAGCTGGAAGAGAATCTGGCATCCGAAAGGGACCATCTCAATGAACTTGAAACAGAGCTCAATAAAAAGAGTGAAAGACTTGTGGAGCTGGAAAGGGCCCTCAATGAAAAAGATTCGGTTGTTAATGCGCTTAGAGACAAAGTAAGCGATGCACTTTACGGGTTTGAGGGGGAAGGACTTGATGTAAAAATCAAAAACGGGAAAGTTTACGTTTCCATGGAAGATAAACTGCTTTTCCCTTCGGGTAGCACACAGATAGACCAGCGTGGAAAGGAAGCTCTGAAAAAACTGTCACAGGTACTTGAAAGAAACAAGGATATCAACATCATGGTGGAAGGACATACAGACAATGTACCGGTGAGGAAGAATCCATCCTTTCAGGACAACTGGGACCTCAGTGTAAAAAGAGCCACGGCTGTAATAAGGGTGCTGATGAACAACTCGAATATTCAGGGTGAACGTTTTATCGCGGCAGGAAAAAGCAAATACCTTCCCCTGGAATCAAATGAAACAGAGCAAGGCCGGCGCATCAACCGCAGAACAGAGATCATACTCACTCCGAAACTCGGTGAACTGCTGGAAATATTAAACATGAATTAAATTTTGCCCGGAATCAAAATGCGGAGCCGGTTAAATGATGCCTTTAGGCTCCTCCGAATTCTGACACCATACAGAATATTCAACCTGGCGGGAGTGTATTTCGGGTATGTGGTTTCCGGCATAACAAAAACAGTGACTCTGTGGGGAAAGCCCTACAGCCTGTCTGTTGAGCCTACAAACTACTGTAACCTGAAATGCCCGGAATGCCCCTCAGGGAATAATGAAATGGGCAGGGAAAGGGGCCGGATGGATATGGATCTGTATAAAAAGATAATAGATGAAGCCGCCGCTCATTTGTTCTGGCTCATGCTTTACTTTCAGGGAGAACCATTCCTCCACAGACAGTTGCCTGGTATGATCCGTTATGCCAAAACCAAAAACATCTATACCTGTATCTCTACCAATGGTCACTTTCTTTCTACCAGGGCATGCAAAGAAATCATTAATGCAGGCACCGACCGGGTGATCGTTTCGCTGGACGGAGCTGATCAGGAAACCTATGAACAATACAGGATCAACGGAGACCTGCAAAAAGTAAAAGAAGGGTTAGAAAGGCTGGCCGCAGAGAAGAGAAAGCAGAGGGCCGATAACCCTTTTATTGAAGTTCAATGCCTGGTTTTTAAACACAATCAACACCAATTGAAAGAAATAAAAAGAATGGCAATGAATGTGGGCGCCGACAGGGTCAGGTTCAAATCCGCACAGATCTATAACTACAACCAAAAAAGCCAGCTAATCCCCGATAAACTGAAGTATAGTCGATACATCAGGAAATCAGGGAACCGGTTATACTTGAAAAATAACCCTAAAAACAGATGTTTCAGAATATGGAATTCGTGCGTCATCACATTTGACGGTCGGATGGTACCATGTTGTTTCGATAAAAAGGGAGAATTTCCAATAGCTGACCTGTCGGAAGTAAATTTTGATGTTGCCTGGAAATCCGATACATTTCAGGAATTCAGGAAGCTAATACTTACCGGCAGAAAATCCGTGGACATTTGCAGAAACTGTACCGAATGACAGCGTTTTTTTCAATTGAGATCGTACGCCACATGTACATTGAAATTCTGAGCCACTTCAGCATGGGCCTTAAGATTCACCCCGAAACGAAGATTTCCGATCAGGTTATAGGTGAGGCTATAGCGCTGAAAAAAATTTTTTTGATAATCGGGAGCATATAAATAGGTACCCCAGTACTGGGAAAAAATAAAGCGACCAAAAATCAAATCATGGCCAACGAGTAATGAAAATTGTCTGTGTTCTTTCTCTCCTTCATATTTTTCCTTTATCTCACCATCCCAGTAACCTTCAAAGCCCAGATTCAGGGCATTGATCTTTGCAATCATACGTCTGCCTTTAACAAGGAATCCATAACCAAGCGTGCGTTTCTTTACTTTATCGGGGCCTTCAACCACGTTTTTCATAGAACCAAAAACTGCGGCAGAAGGTATAATACCTTTCTGCTGAATGGGCACAGGCTCCCGCTCGACAAACCCCCCGGGTTCTGCAACATAATCGACACCAGCTCCTACCGTGGGAAAATTGATCCCCAGGTTGGGCTGTTTTACTCCTCCGTTGGAGATGTGATTGTATTTCCCAAAAATTTTAGCGTTCCAGTGATCACTCAACCTGAAATTCAGCATAACATCCAAATGAATGATATAGCTCAAATGGCTACTGAAGAACTTATTCTCCGGATTGGTTTCTTCATCATACACCTTCGTGGAATAACTGGGTCCAACACCCATTCTCAGGCTTAACCACAAATCGCCTCCGTAATTCAGATAGGGCTCGGCAAACATTTCCAGATTCACCGCCGATCCCAGCACTTCGGGATTGCCAAAATTAACCCATGAGGCTGAAAAACCAGCCCGGGAATAGCAGTTACACCTGCGCCAGTCGCTTGCCTTTTTTAAAACCCACCCATAATCAAATTCCAGGCCATATGGATGGTTGTCTTTAAATTTTTTTATTGACGGAGCATGGGGAAGAATGAAACCGTAATGGGGTCTTACCCCCATAAATATTGAATTGGAGGTGGTATCCTGGGCAAAAACGGAAAACGGCATGAACAAAACAATCAATAAAGCTAGAAAACGCATTAATAGGAACACTTATAATTCTCAGCAAACATAAAAAATAATTCGTTTAGTAAACGAATGGATTTTAATTTACTATGATTTTTTATTATCTTTGATTCTTATAAATAACTCCAAATTTGCTGTGGTATGCTTGATGAATATATTAAGGAACTGATAGCCAATAATAACCGCGTCATTATCCCCAATTTTGGTGCATTTTTACTGCGCGCAACCTCTAAAAACAAAAATAAAAAAGAGCTTTCCGCAAAGATCAATGACATATACTTCAGTCCTTTTCTTAAATTCAATGATGAGCTTCTGATGAATCACGTAATCAAAAAAGAGAATGTGACCCAGAGAGAAGCTATGGATATGCTCAATCAATATATCAGTACCATTGAAAATTCAGTAAAGGAAAACGGTTCTTATCAAATTCAGGGATTTGGTGAATTTTACATGGACAACCAGGGGAAAATCCAGTTCAGGATTCAGTCATCCGCCCGGAAAGAATCTCCTAAAGAAACGCAGCAGGCACCGCCGGCCAGGGAAAGTGGAACCAGGGAAAGCCAAAAGACAGGCTCCACAATCAATGAAAAGGCGGCCAGGAAGAAAACATCCACAACACAGGCAAAATCTGAAGAACAATCCAAACCCAAAACCGAAAAACAGCAGGCTCCTACTTCTACTTCTGCGCAAAAGAGTGAAAAAACTGTTAAAACCGGCGCAGGTACAGCAGGCTCCGGTACAACAGGTGCAAGTGCAAGTGCAGGCAAAACGCCACCTCCACCCCCTCCAAAAAAAGAGAAGACAGGACAATCCGGGGGAAAAAGAAATAAAGGACTTCTTCTTTCCATAGTCATAGGTGTGCCTGTAGCCGTCGTATTTATCTGGGCCATGCTCAATTTCGATACGGTGCAAAGCATTTTCACAAAAGACGAGCGCCAGACGCCCGCCATGGAAGCAATGGATGAAGGTACAGAACAGCAAAGACAGGAACAAGAGGAACAAGATCAAACCACCTCTGAGGAAGACACTGCCTCAGACCGGGAACAAATACAGGAGCCAGCGGAGACACAAGACCAGCCAACCACACAGGCTGAACAATCCGAACGGCAGACTTCTCCCTCCCAACAACAAGTTAGCCGGGCTTCAGAAGGCAAAAAATATTACATCGTGGCCGGCAGCTTCGAAAACCGGGAAAATGCGGTCAATTTCCGGCAGAAACTTCGCAGCCAGGGCTACGACTCCGAAATGATCGGTGAAAGAAATGGCATGCATGCTGTCAGTTATGCTTCTTTTGATAACAAAAGCCAGGCGAAGAGAGAATTACAGAAATTACGAAACGAAGAGGGCGTTCAGGCCTGGCTGTTGTATTACTGACGTAATAAGGCCCTTACTTATCCCGGGATTTTTGTCTTACCAGTTTTCGCGAGAGTTTGTCCACTTCCCGGTGATAATCTGTTATTTTTGACTGCCCCTTTCTGGCATGGCCTTCAACGCGGAGCATCCTAACATCAAAACGGTCCAGATAATCATAAAACCGAAGGATCAACTTCCGGTTTTTTATTTCCTTCCCTTTCTTAGTCTGATAATTTTTATTCTCCAACCGCTCCCTGCGCCTTAACAAACCCAGCACGTAATCACTGTCTGAATAGATTTCTAACGCGGAAACATTCTGAAATGTAGATTGTATATATTTTAAACTTTCTATAACAGCTTTAAGTTCCATGGTGTGCTGGGTAACATTGGGCTCGGTATCTTTTAAAATTATTTCTTCTGTAGGCGTAACAATATAAGCAGCCCAGGCACCAAAGCCGGATTTCGGACTGGCGCTGCCATCTGTGATTATTTTGATGATATGTGGTGTTTGTGAAAAAATGTTTCTTATTTTTAGATCCAAATTAAACAAATCCATTTTAGATAAAGATAGAGAATTTTGCCAATATGGGTCACCTGTTAAATATCTCATTCAATTTCGAGTATTACCCCTTATTAATTGTGGTTTTCCTTGCATGGCTAATTCCTTTAACGCTTTCTCTACTGAGAATGCAGAAGGTTCCCACCGTTATTGTTGAGATTGTTGCCGGTTACATCATTGGGAGATACATTATTGCATATTTCCCGGAAACCCACATCCAGTCATTGGATTTTCTTGCCCTATCTGGTTTTATGTTTCTTATGTTTCTCAGCGGTCTTGAAATTGATGTCAACCAGATTCTTTTGTCATTTCCCAAACGCCGCCTCAATTATGGACGGTTCCTGAGTAACCCTTTGCTGGTAGGAATTGCCTTTTTCATACTGTCCCTTGTTTTTTCCTATCTCACTGCTCATCTGCTTGGCCAGCTGATCGAAATAAAAAACAAATGGTACTTATCTCTGATCATGGTAACCACCTCGGTGGGGATCATTCTCCCTGTACTTAAGTCAAGGAATGAGTTAAATTCCCGGTTCGGCCAGATGGTGATCACTTCGGCAGCAGTAGCAGATATTTTCAGCATCATTCTTTTCTCCTTTACCGCATTCATCATCAAAGAAGGTTTTCAGCCGGAACTTTTACTGATCATCGGACTTTTCTTTCTCTTTTACATCTTTTATCGAATTGGGAACCAGTTAACCCAAAAAACCCTCTTCAAGCGCCTTACTTATCAGTTATCGCATGCAGCATCGCAAATACAGATACGCGGCACCATCCTTCTTATACTGATTTTTGTTGCCCTGGCCCAGTTCATAGGGAAAGAAATCATGTTGCTCGGCGCCTTTCTTGCCGGGATATTGCTTTCCGTCTTCATGAACAAATCTCGCTCCATTCTGCTGCTTAAGCTTGACGGAATGGGTTATGGCTTCTTTA
>JAGXLC010000074.1 GCA_018334875.1 Bacteroidales bacterium
GTTGCCTGTAGCTGCTGTTTTGCTTCGTCGTCCCATCGCCCCATCGCGCTGTCGTTCTTTCGTGCTGTCGTGCCGTCGTGTCAGTCCTGCGCTCGTGCAGTCGTTGTTTAAGGTTAACTGAGGCTGAGGCTAAGGCGAAGGCTAAGGGCAGAAAGTTCTAAGGGGTGCATTTACATTGGATTCTCGCGTAGTCGCTTCGTCGCCCCCTCGCTTAAGTCGCCCCCTCGTTCTTTCGTGCCGTCGTGTTTTCGTGCGCTCGTGCAAGTCGTTATTTCAGGTTTGATGTTTTAAACTATCTTTTCCCAGTAATCTGGCTGAATGATATATTCTTAAAATATCAACTTGACTTTCACTTAATATTCTATAAACAATTCGGTAATTCCCTGAAATTATTTCTCTGATGTGTTGATCATTAAATTCCGGGACGATTTTTCCACTCCTGGGCTGATTTTTCAGAATTTGTGCCCTGTTATAAATTTTATTTACTGTAATTTCAGCATATCTTACAGAATCTTCTGCAATATAGTCATATATTTCCTTCAAATCATCAACAGAAAGCTCTGTCCAGTTTATTCTGACCATTTATCGATGATTTTTCTTACATCTTCATTGGATACTACTTCTCCTTTGTTGGATTGATCAAGTCCTTCCTCAACCTTTTCAATGAAGATCAACTGGTCAATTAATTCATCTATGGAAAAAGATTCTGGAAGGTTTTCCAGGGATTTTTTAAGCTTACTTTTTGTCAACATGGTCATTTGTTTTTAATGTAAACGGTAAATTTAGTGAATAATTACTTTCTCCTGACCACTGCCTTCTAGCATCTGATTTATCGGTTTCAGGTTTAAGGTTGAGTAAACCATTATTAAATGGTTAAATTGTCAAATTGTTGAATAAGACTGAGGCTAAGAGCAGAAAATACAGCGTACGGGAACTCACAACTCATTACTCATAACTTCTTCGTCGCCCCATCGTTTTTTCCTGCCAGTCGTGCGCTCGTGCCAACGCGCCCTCGTGCCCTGACGCATAACTTACTTCTTCATTCTCTGTTTCCTAATAATAGGGGAATCTTGGGCCATCATCTTCTGAAAGTATTAAGATGGCAAGGATGGGAATATAAGCGGCACCGCCAATCAGTGCGGCATTCTGGAATTTTGACATCTGGCCGTTTACAAGGAAATATCCGCTGACGCCGACGATGCCCACACCTGTACCGGCAGCAATCCAGGTAATGGTTGTCTGATCAATCCTAAAGATATAGTTGTTGTTATGCTCCATATTCATGAATTCAGCCCTGAACTGCTGATAAGTGGCAGGTGGCTTTTCGGCTGCCATTTGGAGGGATAAGAATACCAGGCATACAATAAGGATCTGCTTTTTCATTGGTATATGTTTATTAATATAACGAAGGACCTTAAAAAATGTTGACTGGTTGTTGGGGTATTGCTAAGCGCTTAAAGCGTACGGTATGAAGCAAAAAGTTTCAAGTTCAGAGTTTAAGGTTCCATGACTGCCTACTTGTGACAAAAGACTCACTACTTTTCTTCGTCCCTTTCGCTCCATCGCGCTGTCGTTCTGCCTCTCCATCGTTCTTTCGTGCCGTCGTTACCTATCGTGCCCCAATCTCCGAGACGCAAGCCTTGCGTCTCTACTGATGTGCCTGTAGCTACATCGCTGGCTACAACCTATTCCATTTCCCTTTTTTCCGGTATTTTGCCACATTGATCTATTTCCTGCCAAACGTAGAGACAAGCCATGGCATGTCTCTACTCAATTCTCATCTTCTCGTCTTCCCGTCTTCTCATTTTCCCGTTTTCCTTGCCTTCTCTTTCGTTTTATCGCTCCATCGCGCTGTCGTGCCGTCGTGCTCTCGTGCTCTCGTGCCGTCGTTCTTTCGTCCCCCCGAACTCATTACTACATTATTTTCTTCTCAAAAGCCGTCTCAGCCCGTTCCTGTTCCTGCCATCCCTTTCTTCATCATAATAATCTCCGTAACGGTAGCGATAGCCGTAACCATATCCGTACCCATAACCATAGCCGTAACCATATCCATAATAATACCTGTAACCCAGTGCGCGGGCTACTTTGATGTCGTTGATCAGGAGGTTGATGTTCCTGAATTTTTTGTCGCTATAAAATTTGTTGATCAGCTCGAGCACATCTTTTGACGAGAATTTCTGCCGTATGAGGAAGATGGTGCTGTCGGCGTAACTGCCCAGCAGGAGGGGATCGGTAACCAGGGCCATGGGGGGCGTGTCCAGTACGATGTAGTCAAACTGTTCGCGGGCCTGGCTGAAGAATTGTTGCATCTTATCGGTCTCGATCAGCTCAGCCGGGTTTGGCGGCACGGGGCCGGCTACTGCCACATATAGATTTTCTTCCTCAACCTGTCGGATGGTATCCCCGAAGTTGTTTTTGCCGATCAGGTAGGTGCTGATGCCCTCATCGTTATCGAGCCCAAACACCCGGTGCAATGTGGGTCTGCGCATGTCGAGCCCTGCCAGTAAAATTTTCCTGTTGCTCATGGCCATAATGGAAGCCAGGTTCAGTGCGGCAAATGTTTTACCTTCTCCGCTGATGGTAGAAGTCATCATGATTACCTGCTGATCCTTTTCCCGAAGGATATACTGTAAGTTTGTGCGTATGCGCCGGAACGACTCGGCCATCGCTGCTCTTGGATTTTCATGCACGGGTATCTCACTTGGAAAATGGTTATGGCCAATGGTTCCCAGCACCGGCACGTTGGTATTGTTTTCGATGTCTTCTTTGCTTTCAATGCGGTTGTCGAAATAATCACGGGCAAAGATGATCACCGCAGGGATCAGCAAGCCCAGGAGCAGGGCAAACGCATAGTTTCTTGATTTTTGTGGCGAAAGCTGTTGAACATTTTCCTGGCGTGCTTTGTCCAGTACACGGTTATCCGGGACGTTTGATGCTTTTTGTATGCCTACCTCAGCCCGTTTTTCCTGCAGGAAATTGTAGAATTCGTTCATCAGGTCGTATTTGCGCTGGATGTTCAGGAGGGCTCTTTCCTTAAAAGGAAGCTGCTGAATCTGTTGTTCGATGTTGTCGATCTCCTGGGTGTATTTTTCCTGTATGGCCTGGTTGTTTTCCAGTGAAGATTCCAGGTGTTCACGGATGCGTCTTTTGATCTGGCTGATCTGACGATTGATCTTTCCTACCTCCGGTGTTTCTTCTGTAGCAAAATAATCCAGCTCTTCTCTTTGCTGTCGAAGATCACGCAATTCATTTAAAAGGTTTGTCAGCACGGCTCCGTCTTCCTGTATGACTGGCGGAGCGATTATGGCGCCGGTTGCGTTTCTGTTTTCCAGATAGGATTGCAGATAGTTGTAATAACGTTTTTTAAACTCCAGTTCTGTTCTTTGTGAATGATAATTTTTCAGCCTTTCAAAGGCCATCTCGCCCTCTTTGCTCAGGTTAATGATCTCATTGCGTTTTCTGAAGCTAAGCAGTTGATTTTCTATGGTCTGTAGAGAATCTGCGATTTGTTCGATCTGCTCATCGATGAACTGCATGGTGTTTTCTGCTGTGCGGTTTTTCTGGTCGAGACCGTACTGGATATATTCGTTGCAGAAAGTATTCAAATAGTCAACAATTTTTTGCTCAACCTTTCCCTGAAGTGTGATGGTAAGAATGGTGCTCTCCTCACTTTGTTTTTCCACCTGGATTCTTTGACTGTACCGATTGGCCAGAGCATTTAAGCTGTTAAACTGAAAGCTGTATTTGGCAACACTTACACTTGCTCCCTGGTTGATCACCTTAAAGGAGAAATTTTCATCCCTATATCTTTGCCCGAATTCCATTGTAGTATCTACTCCATAACCCTCATTAATCATCAGTTGGTATTTATTTTGGGATAAGGGATTGACAAAAACGGGTTTGTTTTTGAGTTGAGTATGACTTGTATCATATTTTACCTTGATGCCGGTATTTTTATATTTTGGTAGTTCCATGAGCCTGCCATGAAGCGTATAGCTCACCTCAAAGTTAAGTTTTTCCAGTGTACGGCGGGCAATTTCATAGGATTTGATCTTGGCAATTTCATTTTCTACAATGCCTCTGCGCCGCCAGATGCGAACAGGCCGTAGATCGCTCAATACGTTGTCCACCCCTGTTTTTTCTCCCTGATCTTCCAGTATGATGGTTGCACTGGTCGAATAGGTGGGATTGGTATACCGGTTTTTCATATGAGCAGCGCCCAAAGCAATGGCCAGGGTGAGCGCAAACCAGTACCAATTGGAAAGAAACAAAAAGACATATTTTCGGAAATTGATGCCCTGGTCTTCCTCTTCGTATAGTTCGTTGTATTCCTGTTCGGTCATCGGTTCATTAAGTTAAGCACGATCACAGTGGTGGATAGTATGGAGGATACCGCCCCCAGGAGGAACATGTAATCGGAGCTTCGTTCGCGAAACATGGTGGTTTTCAGGGGTTCTACATAGATCACATCGTTGGGTTGTATATAGTATCCCTGCTTGTCGATCAGATCATTGTCGGTCACGTCTATTCTGAATGTTCTCGAACCCTCGCCAGTGGGGCGGATTACCAGAACATTCTCCCGGTTGCCGTTATAGCTGATATCTCCTGCATATGCCAAAGCCTCCATGATGTTTACCTGGTTATCATACACCTCCTGGACTCCCGGATTTCTTACCTCACCCAGCACAGTAAAACGGAAGCTGGCCAGTTGGGTGATCACCTGGGCTTTTTTCAGGTATTTGTCGGCCTTTTTACGTATCCTCTCTTTGGCCTCCTGAAGAGTAAGGTTGTTTAAGTAGATGGTGTCCATGATAGGCATTTCAATATAGCCTGAATCGGTGACTGAATAGCCCTGATAGAACAGGCTCTGGCCACCCCTTGAGATACTTCGGTTATTCTGCCCTCCGCCTAACAAGGGGTTAAATATCCGATTGATATCCTCATTCGGTGTTACTACCTGGATATAGAGGATGTCTCCGGGCTGCAGGCGGTATTCCGGTTTGTTTTTGCTAAAAAGGCTGTCCTGTCCGGTTTCTGCAATGTCCCTTAGATAGGTCAGCTTCTTATAGGAATCGCAGGAGGAAAGGGCCCCTGCGATGAGTAGAAGCAATATGAAGGTTTGTAGTCGGTTCATAAGCACAAAAATAATAAAAAGAAATGGTTCATATAGTAGTGAGTTGTAAGTAGTGAGTTTAAAGTCAGAGATCAGAAGTCAGAGGTCAGAGATCAGAAGTCAGACAGAGCATAGAGCGCAGGGCAAGAAGTTTCATGTTTGAGGTTAAGAAAAGCTAAGTAGACAGGAAACTCACTACTCATTACTCATAACTTCTTCCTCGCCCCATCGCCCCATCGCATTTTCGCTTCGTCGCTCTGTCGTGCCTTCGTTCCGTCGTTCTTTCGCGTTGACGTTCTTTCGTGGTGTCGTGCCAGTCATGCGTTCGTGCCCTCGTTTTAAATTATCCATAACGTTGATCCAGTTATTCCCGGAAGATCCTGTTAAATTCGGATTTATGGAATTTAAAATCAAGATAATGCTTGTTGATGTATTCGGAAAAATTGATTACCGCTGTGGTGTTTTTACAATACAACATTTTGCCTTCTCTTAAAACCGAATGGGCAAAACGAAGCGGTGCCCTGTTAAGCAGTATCAGATCAAATTCTTCTGATTGCAGGTAATCTGTAATGTACACCCGGTAATCCAGTTCACGTCGAAAAAGTTCCTTGTGTACGAGACTGATATCCAATAAAATAGCAAAATCAAGACCACTCAGTGGCTTTAGTTCATTTCTAGCACCACTGCCATATATATAAAATGCTTCAAGGTCCTTTTCTTTCTTTAGCCGTTCCACCAATCCGGGAATTTTATCGAGTATGTCGTCAGGCAGCTTTTCTTCCTTGATCATGTTTTTATCTATTGTTGTTATATTGGATATAATTAAGATTTTCTTTTAAACAGGAAATTATGTGCATTTATTATGTAAATTAGAATCCATTTTAAACAGGTTCATTCATATATTACGCTGAAATATTGAAACAAAAAGCAAGGTTTTCTTTATCGTTGAATTTTTCTGTGAATAACATCAATGACTACAAATGACCAAAACCAATCCGGCTTTTGACATACCTGGTCATCAGAGATAATTATTTCTATCATTTCCTAACTACAGCCATTCTTTTGTTGCCAACTGCCAATTGCCTTTTGCCAGTTTGATTTTCAAACTTTTTGAAAGGAGACAGCTCCGCCTCCTCAGTCCCAATGAAGTATGAGCTGGAAAAGTCATGAAAGCAGGTATTTCGGGAGTTAAAGCTAGTCCATCATCACCTTCTTCAGGTACGATGGATTGATGTTGATCAGAATGTTCTGCTGGATCACATCGATGCGCAAAAGTACCTTGTAGCGGTTCAGCTGCTTGACAAGCTCTCCCTGCATGCCTTTGAGTTTGCCTGCCTGGATTTCCACAGTTTCACCAACTTCAAATTGATCTGAAGTAACCTCGTAATGCTCACCGCTTTTGAGCAACTCTTTAATGGCCTGAATCTGTTTATCCGGAATGGGGGCGGGCTTCCCTTCAAAATTGACGATGGTAACGATGCCCGGCGTATAATATGCCTGATATAGTTCTTTCTGACTGGCTCTTAAGAAGATATAAGACCGGATCAGGGGTTCATACACCCATTTTTTGCGGTCGCTCCATTGCTTCAGTCTTTTTTCCAAAGGCAGATAGGCTTCGAGTCCTTTTAACTGCAATTCCCTCTCTGCCTTCTTTTCGGCTCGTGACTTTGTATAGAGTGCATACCATCTTTTTGCCCTTACCCCCATAAGCGGTTTGCTTTTTTGAGTTTGGAATCCGTGCTGATTACAAAGTTAATAAATATCTTCACCCAACAAATAGGTTGCTCTGAATTTAAAATGCATTCAAACGATACGAATATAAGATAAAATCGTTTTATGAGTCATTGATTTTTAAGATAAAATTTTTATTTACCGGATGATATACTTTAATTCTGGTTAGAATTCCTCTATAATGACCCTCGGCTGGGTTACGTTCGTTTTTCATGCCAGTCCCATGGCATTCAAAACTCACAAGCCATGTCCGCATCCATGCCAGAATAGACGCGTTCAGAGGCCTTTTGACTTTAAGGCCAGGGTCTGTTGAGGACTATCTGATGCGCACAGTTAATGAACCTGAGAAAGGTTTACGCGGTAATATGGTCAAATCCTGTGTATTCCTGTAATACATCCGGTATCCTTATCCCCTTTTCATCCTGGTTGTTTTCCAGTAAGGCAGCCAGCAGGCGCGGAAGGGCCAGGGCGCTTCCGTTAAGGGTATGGGCCGGTTGGGGTTTTTTTGCTCTTGCTGCCCGGAATCGCAGTTTTAACCGGTTGGCCTGATAGGATTCAAAATTTGACACTGAGCTTACTTCCAGCCACTTGTCCTGGGCTGAGGAATATACCTCAAAGTCATAAGTGAGTGCCGCGGCAAAGCCCAGGTCACCTCCGCAAAGCCTCATGATGCGGTAGGGCAGCTCCAGGTCTTTGATGAGGCTTTCTACGTAGGAGGTCATCTCTTCTAAGGTTTGATAGGATCTTTCAGGATGATCGATCTGCACGATCTCTACCTTATCAAACTGATGCACGCGGTTCAGCCCGCGAACTTCCTTACCCCATGAGCCTGCTTCTCTTCTGAAACAAGGGGTATAGGCAGTCATTTTCACCGGCAGGTCCTTTTCGTCCAGAATGGAATCCCTGTAGATGTTGGTAACGGGCACTTCAGCAGTAGGGATCAGGTAGAAATTGTCGACGGGAACGGCATACATCTGGCCTTCCTTGTCGGGCAACTGACCGGTGGCAAAGGCGCTGTCCTCATTGACCATCAACGGAGGCAGCATTTCCTGATAACCTTCGGCACGAGCTTTGTCCAGAAAATAATTGATCATGGCCCTTTGTAGTCTTGAGCCTTTGTCTTTATATACCGGGAATCCCCTTCCTGTGATTTTATTGCCCAGATCGAAATCAAGAATGTCATACTTTTTCCCCAGTTCCCAGTGAGGCAGTGCATCCGGGCCCAATTGAGGGGTCTTACCCCCTGAACGGACAAACTGATTGTCTTCTTCACCCTTACCCTGAATCACAGATGGATGGGGTATATTGGGCACCTGAATCAGCAGGTCACGAATTTTTTCTTCTATTTCGTTCAGCCGGTTCTGGTTTTCTTTGATCTTCTGCTTGAGATCCGCATTCCTGTTTTTGGCTTCATTGGCCTCTTCGGTTTTGCCTTCTCTGAAGAGCTGGCCGATCTTTTTGGAGAGCGTGTTGAGCTCCGACTGGTCGGTGTTTACCTTTTGCTGGGTGCTACGCCTTTCGTCGTCGAGATGCTTGAGTTTTTCAATGGTTTCGGTGTAATCATTGTTACGGGTTTTGAGCCTTTCAATGATGTACTCGGAATTTTCGCGAATGTATTGTAATGATAGCATGGGCAAGGGGTTTTCAGAAACAAGAAAACTCCTGTATCGGTATTGATGATTATCGGATACAGGAGTTTCTCAATAATTTTTTATGTTGCAACGGTCAAAATAATAATAGCCAAAACCAATATTATTTTCTTGGTTTTTAAAGTTTAACGCATATAACCGTGCGTATATCTCAGTTTATACCCTTAATTTTCCGCAGGTGTAACAGAAACGTATGAACGGTTCTTTCTTTTCTGGAACTCAACACTTCCGTCAACAAGAGCAAAAAGGGTATGATCCTTTCCCATTCCAACGTTCTTTCCGGGATAATGTTTTGTACCTCTTTGTCTTACAATGATGTTACCCGCTTTCGCAGCTTGCCCTCCGTAAAGCTTCACTCCAAGGCGTTTGCTTTCAGAGTCGCGTCCGTTGCGGGTACTACCCATTCCTTTCTTATGTGCCATAGGTCAAAATTTTTTAATGATTAAGCAACAATATCTTCAACCTGTATCTGTGTCACGGGCTGGCGGTGACCCTTTTTTACCCTGAAGCCCGTGCGCCTTTTCTTCTTGAAAACGATTTTTTTGTCGGCTTTAGCATGTGAAACGACTTTGGCCGATACCTTGGCACCATCAACGGTTGGCTTGCCAACTTTCACGTCGCCCTCGTTATCCACGAGCAATACATTGTCAAACTCCACCTGAGCACCTTCTTCCTGGTTCAGCCGGCTGACAAAATATTTTTTGTCTTTTTCCACCTTGTACTGAAATCCTCCGATATCAACTATTGCGTACATTGCTTTTATTCTTTATAGTTTTATTTGCGGACTGCAAAAATATAAAAGATTCTTTTAATGCCAAAGATTTCTGGTTTTTTTATGAGAGAAATAAAATGTATAATGGTTTAATTTATATATTGTCAAATTACTCGCTCCGTTCATGAAAGGATACATTGCCAAATTGTCAGATTGTTGATTGAGGCGAAGGCTGAGGCTAAGGCTAAGCGCAGAAAGGCTTGAGGTAATCATTTGAATCGGCCTCATTACTCAGAACTCATAATTTTTCTACGCTCTTTTGCCTTATCGTACCCCGCATCATCGTCTTCCTTTCTTCAGATACAACCGAATGACCATAAATATCCCTGAATAACCACCGAATGCTACCAGTTATAGCTTCTGGTTTGCCAACTGCAAATTGCTATTTGCCAATTCATATTTAAAACTCCTGTCAATCAATCAAACTTCAAACTATATTATTATTCAGCAATCAGATCTTCAATCTGCCTGACCATATAATCCATATCGAAATTTTCGGCTGCGGTTTTTCCAGCTTCCCTTGCCATCTTTTCTCTGAGCCGGGGTTTATGATAGAGGGTAATTATCTTTTCTGCAAAGGTATCCGTATCCCGAAAGGGGATGAGGTAACCATTCTCCCCGTCGCGTATGATCTCCGGGTTGCTGCTGATATCGAAAGCGATCACGGGCTTTTCCCCGGCCATGGCTTCTACAATCACATAACCGAATCCTTCCCAGAGCGATGTTAGAAGAAAGATATCGATAGAAGCCATAAAGCTTTTAATGTCCGTGATAAATCCGGTAAATAACAAGTTTTCATAAACACCTTCTTTTTTTGCCAGCTTAATAATGGATTCTTTTAGTTTGCCTTCCCCTGCAAGCAGGAGCTGGAATGGAACCTCCCGTGACTTGAGCTTTCTGGCTACTTCGACCAGCAGTTTGTGGCCTTTCTGCTCGACAAACCGGCTGGCATTGCCAATTATCAGCTCGTCATTTTTTCTTGTATATATCGGCTTTACCGGGCGGTTGTCAAATTCATTGAAATCCAAACCGTTGTAGATGATCCGGAATTTTTTCCGGTCGACCAGTTTGGAGTTTTTTTGCAAAAGCAGTTCTTTGGTGGCGTGCGAATTGGTTATGATGTGGGTAATGACTTTCTTGAAGAGGTAGCGGTTATACAGGTTGTTGTTCACCGGCAGGGCCGTACCCCTGCGGTACATGATCTTTTCTACCCCTGCTTTTCGCGCGGCAGGTCCGGCCACCTTCACATCGGAAGGCAGGTTCATGATTACCGAGCCTACCCGTTGTTCCCGGAACAACCTTGAAATTTTCCTGATTTTTAAAAGGTTGAGAAAGCTGAAATTGTTAATAACAATTGCTGCATGAGGGAGCTCCGCTTCTTTTACCTTTTTATACAATGCACTTTTTTTGTGCACCACGAAAAGAACCGGATATCCCTTCTCCCGGAGCCTTTTCCCCATTTCAAAATGCCATTTTTCTCCTCCACCCCAGGCTTTGTTTGAATTGACAAATGCTATGGTCTGATTTGGCTTCATCTTATTTATATAATAAAATGATCTGTTAAATTTTAATGATGAATCAAAGATAGTAGAAATTTGGGTGGATACATTAAGTTAATGGTGGAAGATTATACGCTCGGTTTGGGTAGTTAATTAAGAAAACGTGAAGAGGAGCACTGAGAAGACGAGCACTGAGAAGACGAGAAGATGGGAGAACGAGAATTGGGAATAAGAGCGCTGAGAAGACGAGAACTGGGAAGAGGAGAAAACGAGAACTGAGAAAACGGGAATTGAGAAGAGGAGCACTGGGAAGACTGGAATTGGGAAAACGGAAACTTGGGAAACGAGCATTAGGAAGAGGAGAATTGAGAAGAAGGGCGCTGAGAAGAAAAAAGTTGAGAACAAGAAGAGGAGTATTTTAAGAATCCAGTTTCCATTTTTCGGGTGATTTTTGCATATTTACAAGCATCCCGATAATCTCATCATATTCTGTATATAATTTTGTATAGGTTGATTTATTGATATATTTACACTCAAGACTAAAATCCAGCCAATTTTGCGTTTCTGCTGCCTCAGCTTCACTTTCATTTAATTTCAGGGCAAATATTTTTAAATATCTGCGTCTTCTGAAAGCCTCTGCAATATTGCTACATACCGATCTTGAGCACCTTCTTATTTGGTCGGTTAAAGCATAGGTCTCTTCTTTGGGAAATTTTTTTGTTATCTCAAAGATTTCCATTGCTTTTTCAAAAGCTTTCTGATAGACTTTCAGTTCTTTGTGACTTTTAATAATTTCCATGGTAATTTTCTTTAATGGTTATTTATCCTTGATGTCTTTTCTTTTCTTTTTTACATGCCTTTATTTTTAATTTCTTCTTTCTCACCTTCTCAATCCTCCTCTTCCCGTCTTTTCATATTCACCGTTCTCGTCTTCTCGTCTTCTCCTTTTCCCGTCTTCCCGTCTTCTCGTCTTCTTCTTCTCCCGTCTTCCCGTCTTCTCCTTTTCCCGTCTTCCCAGTTCCCTATTCCGCAGATAGTCATTCAAACATCTGCATCTCATGCAGTTTCTTATAAATCCCCTGCTGTTGGATCAGTTCGTTGTGTGAGCCGGTTTCCCTTACGGTACCCTGGTGGAGCACCACGATCTTATCTGCTTCCCGGACGGTTGATAACCTGTGGGCGATGATGATGGAGGTACGGTTGTGCATGAGTCTGTAAAGGGCGTCCTGTACCAGTTTTTCCGATTCGGTGTCCAGTGAGCTGGTGGCTTCATCCAGTATCAGGATGGGAGGGTTCTTCATGATGGCACGGGCAATGCTGATGCGCTGCTTCTGGCCCCCGGAAAGCTTATTGCCCTGGTCACCGATGTTGGTTTCGTAGCCGTTTTCCAGCTCCATAATAAATGTGTGGGCATTGGCTACGCGGGCAGCCTCTTCAACCTGTTCGTAAGCGGCATCATCCCTTCCGAATGCGATGTTGTTGTATACCGTGTCGTTAAAAAGGATCGATTCCTGCGTCACCAGACCGATCAGACCACGGAGGTCCTTCACCTTCAGGTCTTTTATGGAGATGCCGTCCACACGGATGTCTCCTTCCTTCACATCGTAAAATCTGGGTAGCAGGCTTATCAGCGTGGATTTGCCGGCGCCTGACTGGCCCACAATGGCTACGGTTTGTCCTTTCCCTATCTCCAGGTTAACATGATTTAGTACATAATCGTGGTTGTACCAGAAACTGACATCCTCGTAAACGACGGAATCTTTGAATGCTTTAATGCTTTGAGCATTCGGTTTTTCTTTAATGGTTTCTTCGGCATTTAATACGGTTTCTATTCTTTCGAATGAAGCCAGACCCTTTTTGAAATTGTAGTAATAGTTGGATATCACTTTGGCCGGACGAATGATCTGGGAAAAAATAATGAGATAAGTAATGAATGCCTCCGGGGAAAGCATGCTGGTTTCAGGGCTGAGCACCTGTGAGCCCCCGTACCACATGATTACCACAATGACGGATACCGAGATGAATTCACTGAACGGATTGGCCAGCATCCTTTTTCTTAGGATACGGTTCATGATGCGGGTATATTTCTGGTTTTCCTTTTGGAATTTGCGCTTGACCCTTGCTTCGGAATTGAATGCCTTGATGATGCGCAGTCCGAAGATGGTCTCTTCCAGCATGGAAAGCAGTTCTCCAAGCTTATTCTGTCCTTTGATGGAGGCTTTTTTCAGATTTTTACCCACCACGCTGATGGCATAGCCACTTAACGGAATTAATATCAGGACAAAAAAAGTGAGTTTATAGCTCATCACGAAGAGGGCTGTTATATAAATGATGATCTGGATGGGGGCTTTGACTACCTGCCGTAAAGGATTGAGCATGGTATTGGCCATTTCCTGTACGTCACCGGTGGTTTTTAAAAGTATGTCGCCCCGGCGTTCCTCTGAGTAATAGGCAACTGGAAGGTTGGTAATCTTCACATAAAGTTTGTTCCTTATATCCCTGATCACCCCGTTGATAAGGGGAACAATGGTGAAATTTCCGAGATAGGAGAAAGAGGTCTTTAACAGTATAAGCCCCACCACCATCACGCTTACTATTATAAGTGCTGTTTCCGGTCCTTTGTCCGTGATGATCCGGCTGACAAAATAATTGAAATTGTGCTGTATGGCATCTGCATTCAGTTGAAAGGGCACCGGTTCAGTGATGGCGGTCTTTTGGTCAAACAGGATTTTTAAAAATGGCATTGCCATGGTGAAGGAAAAAAGGGAGAAAAAAGTTCCCAATAAATTCAGTAAAATCCCTAAAACCGCATTTTTCCAATAGGGAATGACATATCCTGTTAACTTTCTAAATACGTACATCTGGATCCAACCTCTCTGTTAATGTTTGTGGCTGTCATTTTTTCGGCGGCAAAATTAAGTAAATAATAAGATCTTCTGTTTAAATTAATCGGAAAGTTCCAATTGTATAATCAGGTTGATGTAATTGACTGGCATGAAAAACGAGCGTAACGCAGCCAGCAGATATTATAGACAGACTCTAATTACACCAGGGATAAAGGTTTAGAAGATCCTGGCCGATATCCTCAATCCATCTCAGGATTGCACCCAAAGGTTTATTATTTTTGCGGAACCAACACAAGATATAACGGGGTTGGTTACGATCCACCCTTTAATCCTGAAGCGTATGTTACAATTGCTTGCTACTTTGAAACAAGGAATAAAAAAGAGATACCACCGGAATTTTGGGCCTTACCGGGATGTAGTGGTGATTTCATACCCCAAATCAGGTCGTACCTGGTTGCGGGTCATGTTAAACGATCTGAACATCCTTCCTGTCTATGCACACAATGGGTCGCAAAATTCTTTGAATATACGCCACTGGGAATTGCCCGAAGACAAAACCGAATACAGCAGTAACCGGGTCATATTTTTGGCAAGGGATCCGAGGGATACGGTGGTTTCCTCCTATTTTCAGATGACTAAGCGGCATCAGGTATATGACGGCTCCATTTCTGAATTCATTCGCGACGACCGGTATGGGATAAAAAAAATATTGAAGTTTCATTCCATCTGGGATCAAAACCGCCATGTACCCACCGATTTTAAGCTTATTAAATATGAGGACCTTCATGCCCGGCCTTTGAATGTAATGAAGGAATTGCTGGAATTTTTGAAGGTACATGAAATCGAGGAAGAAAAGCTGAAAAACATCATTTGGTTTTACCGTTTTAACAATATGCACAAACTGGAAAAACAGGGTTATTTTAAAAAGACCTTTAAAAATGTGCTTTACCCCAAAGATCCCAATGATCAGGATACCTATAAAACCCGAAAAGGTAAGGTCGGTGGGTTTAAAGAGTATTTCAACCGTGAGGATATTGCATATTGCAACCAGGTGATGAAAGAATTTCCGAATCCTTTTTACTGGGATGCGATATGATGTCTGGTTTTTCAATAGCGTCAGAAACCCGCATCCACTGAGTTTTGCTATAAGAAAATGATTAATATGCGGGTTCAATGGGGATTGATCTGAATTGCTCAAGTTATGCAGCTATATTATATTGTATTACAGAATTTTAATAAACTTGAACAAGAATTAATTATTCTTGAATAAGGTGGGTTAAAAGTGATGCATGTTTTAAGTCCCTCGTGCAGTCGTTTCCTTAATCTCCGAGACGCAAGCCTTGCGTCTCTACTTCTGCAGTTCAATATTCGTATAACTCACTCACTACTCATTCACTCACTACTTCTCTCCTTTCCCCTCTCCCCCTCGCTCTCTCGCTTTCGCTCCTTCTTTCCATCGTGCTTTCGTGCTTTCGTGCCATCGTGCTGTCGTTCCCTTAATCTCCGAGACGCAAGCCTTGCGTCTCTACTTCTGCAGTTCAATATCACTCACAACTTGCTACTTATCAACTCACAACTCACTCACTACTTCTCTCCTTTCCCCTCGCCTTCGCTCCTTCCTGCCATCGTGCAGTCGTGCAGTCGTGCTTTCGTGCTTTCGTATTGTCGTGCTTTCGTGCCCTCTTGCTCTATGTTTTGAATAACAGCTTTCTTTGCGATCTCGCATAATCGAGGCATCTCTCCCAATCTCCACGATAGGCCTCATTCACCTCCTCAATTTTTTGGGAAGGAATGAGCTTTTCCTTGTCTTCTTGTTTATCCGGAATGATGGAACCCATGAAGGCGATGGAATGCAAAAGTAAGCCGCTGAATTTTTTATAGAGAAACTTTTTGGTTTTCGATGTGATGTGGGAATGGTCATACTGATACCATCTGTTGAAACGGCGTACATTTTTTAGTTGTTTCGGGGTATAGGATTTTTTCACCGTTTGAATCCGGATGTCATTTTTGTCATAGGTCACACCCATGTAATCGGCCAGCATGTCGATTGTGGCATAGGGGTTTTGTTTCAGTTCCTCCTGGAATATCACAAGGGGTGTAGGCTCGAATAAATATTCCAGCAGCTTAATCTTGGGGTAAAACAACAGGTTTTTCGGCTCAAGGATGCCTGTTCCGTTGATATCAAAATAGCGGTCAAAGCTTCGGGTTCCGTGTTTTCTGAGATAATACTTGTATTTTGATTTTAACCATGAGCCTTGTTGTCTGAACACGATGATTGTATGGGTATGGGGATATTTTTGGGATACATCCTGAAGTTTTTCTAAACCACTTTGGACATCCGGGTTAATTTCAATCGACATAAGGATTTTATCATGGGTTGATTGCTCTATGATGCGGTCTCTGTGCTTGAAATCATGTTTTTTGATGAACCGGATACCATTGAATTTGGGGAATACATTTCTCTGGAGAAACGTAGAACCTGTCTTGGGCAATCCAACATGAAAAAAGATATTTTTGTCCTTTGCTGTTGTCATTGTTTTATGAATGTTATGAAAATGTCCTCATGTCAACCAACGGAAAAGAATGCCATGGAGCACGATTCTAACCCGAATTATTCTTGAATAATTCTGACGCTATTGAAAAACCTGGCTTTTTGCTTCAATAAATTTCGCAAAAAGCCGGTTTTTCTAATGCGGGGTTGCCTTGCTCCGCAGAAGCTTCGCGAAGGCGAGCCTGCATCCATCCCGCAAACCATCCC
>JAGXLC010000075.1 GCA_018334875.1 Bacteroidales bacterium
AGAAAGGAGAAAAGGAGAATATGAGAATATGAGAACTGAGTAGAGACAGGCCTAGGCGGGACCAACTTATTAAAAGGAGGCTGAGGCGGAGGCTGAGGCTAAGGCTAAGAAAAGAAAGTCTGCGGTAGGGTGGATAATTGTTAAATGGTTGCATTGTTAAATTAGTGCCTCGGGCTATGACCATCAGAAGTTTCTGGCAAATTTTGCCAACTGCCCCTTGCCCACTGCCAAATTCTTAAAACGAGGCTAAGGCAGAGGCAGAGGCTGAGGCTAAGAACAGAACGTCTGCGGGAAGGTGATAAAATTGCTAAATGGTTACATTGTCAAATTGTTACTTATAAGCACAAGAATAAAGAAGTTTCTGGCAAATTTTGCCAACTGCCCATTGCTCCCTGCCAACTGACTTTCAAACATTTTAATACAACCGAATCTCAATTGTATTCCTCTGCCAGCTACAGCCTTTCATCGTTTTTGATTTTCCAAATGTATTTGTTATATTTAACCCTACCTTACCGGGCAAGTTTTGCCAAAAAATGCAAGAATTTGACCGGTAAGCGCCTAAAAAGAATCGCCATGAAAAGAAGCACATTTACCTCAATCGTTTGCACTTTCTTATTCCTGAGCATTTTTGTCTTTAAGTCATTGGCACAAGATGAGGCAGGGGTACCCGACTGGCAAAATCCGGCAGTATTTGCCCGAAATCAGGAACCACGACACATCCCTTTCGTTCCGTACACCAATATTTCAGATGCCTTGAAGGACGATTGGAATGCATCCCCATTCTATCAGTCGTTAAATGGCACATGGAACTTTAAATGGTTTGCCAATCCCGATGAAGTGCCGGAAAACATCCATGATGAGCGAGCCGTTTCCTGGTTCCGGAACACCATACAAGTGCCTTCATGCTGGCAAATGGAGGGATTCGGTCACCCGAAATTCCGTAATGTACAGCAGCCTTTCCCTTCCACCCCGCCAAAGGTACCTGAAGATTATAATCCGGTGGGGGTTTACCGAAAAAACTTTACCATCCCCGAAAATTGGAACGACCGGCAGGTCTTCCTCCATTTTGAAGGCGTAAAATCGGCCTCCTATGTCTGGATCAACGGACAGAAAGTGGGATACGACCAGGGCGGTATGGAGCAGGCCGAATACGACATCACCCCCTATCTCCGGGAAGGATCCAACGACATCACCGTTCAGGTATTTCGCTATTGCGATGGCACCTACCTCGAATGCCAGGATATGTGGAGATTATCCGGTATATACCGGGACGTTTATTTGATGGCCACGCCCAAAACCCACATCCGGGACTTTAACATCACCACCGATCTGGATTCCCGCTATCGGGATGCCACGCTGAACGTCGAAACCATCCTTAAGAACTATGACCAACAAACAACCTCCGGAAATTACCGGCTGATCATCCAACTGTTCGATGAAACGAAGAATCCGGTTTTGGAAGAACCCCTGACAAAAAAGGACCTATCCCTTTCCGCCAATGAAGACAGAACCCTGCAGTTCTCCGCTGAAATAGACAATCCCAAAAAATGGTCTGCCGAATTTCCCAACCTGTATACCTTAACGCTTGAATTGAAAGATGGTAACGGGAACACCCTGGAAGTGCTCAGCGACCGGGTCGGTTTCAGGGAGGTGGAAATAAAGGGCCAAGCCATTTATGTGAACGGGAAACAGATCAAATTCAACGGCGTAAACTCCCACATGCACCATCCTGATTTGGGACGGGGGATGGACATGGAAACCATCCGCAAAGATCTGACATTGATGAAAAAGTTCAACATCAATTGTGTGAGAACTTCTCACTATCCGCCCAACCATGAATACCTGGATGTTGCCGATGAACTGGGTATCTATGTGGTGGACGAAACCAACGATGAAGCCCATGCCACGACCTACGTTTCAGAAAATCCTGAATGGCGGCCTATGTATCTCGACCGGGTTCGCGGAATGGTCAAACGCGACCGCAACCATCCCGGTGTAGTTATCTGGAGTGCCGGCAACGAAAGCGGCTCGGGCGAAAACATAGCCAGTCTGATCGAAGAAGGCAAAAGGCTCGATCCCACCCGCCCGTGGCTTTACGGTGGAAATGACGGCCGTTTGCCTTTCGAGGACATCATCGGTCCCCGTTATCCGCACCCCGATAAACTCAGGGAGTTGGGTGAGGAAACCCCCGAAGAAGAACCCAGGCCATCTTTCATGGATGAATACCTGGCCGCTTCAGGCAACAGCCTGGGTCAGCTACAGGAATACTGGGATGTGATCCGCAGCTACGACCGCACCACCGGCGGGGCGATATGGGATTGGGTGAGCCCCGGAATAAAACGACCGGTAAGGCTTACCAAAGATGCTTCTCCAAACAACAACCAGGGCATTCTGATGGGCAATGCAGGGCTTGTTCCCGGTAAGTCCGGCAAAGCCCTTTCATTAAGCGGACACGATGAATGGGTGGAGTTCTACCGCGATCCTTCTCTTGATATCACCGGCAATAAGCTGACCCTAGAAACATGGATTTATCCCCTGCAGTGGAACGGGTATGGCTACCTGGTCAATAAGGGAGACCATCAGTACGGGCTGAAACAGCCCGCAGAAGATACCCTGCAGTTTTATATCCACGATAGCCAACCCATAACATGTGAAGCACTGGTACCTGAAAACTGGCGGAACAACTGGCACCACATAGCCGGTATTTATAACGGGGAACAGCTTCAGCTATATATCGACGGGGAAATGGTGGCCAATACACCGCATACAGGCTCCGTCGATCATACTCCTCATCCCTTAAACATAGGAAGAAATGCAGAAATCTACGGCATGGAACATCCGGGTCAACTGAACAACTCACTGTTCGACAATGTGGGCATATACGACCAGGCATTGTCACCGGGGCAATTAAAAAGCCATCCGGACACCCGTAATTATGAGGCATTGCTGTGGTGTAATTTTGATGCTGTGGATCAGCACGGATCCTTTTTCTCTTTGGGTATCGGGGCCCGTGCTTACGGGCTTGTCTGGCCCGACCGGCAGGTGCAGCCTGAAATGTGGGAATTAAAGAAGGTGCCTCAACCAGTGAAAATCGAAGCGGTGAACCTGAAAAAAGGAAAATTTCGCATTACCAATAAACATCACTTTAAAAACCTCAGTGACCTTTCCTTGCATTGGGATGTAAAAACTGCGGGTTCTCTTGTAAAAGCAGGGACCAACCGGATAGATCTTGAGCCGGGAGCAGAAAAGACCGTCTCCCTGCCTCTATCAGATATGCAAATACCGCAGGACAGGGATCATTGGTTAACGATAAGCTTCAGGCTGCCTGAGGGAACCAAATGGGCAGATCAAGGACATGAAGTGGCCTGGGAGCAGTTTCAGCTTCCCTCAAGCATGTATTATAACGGCCTCCAAACCGGGCAACAGGAAACGGAGCCGTTTGAGGTTCATGAACACCGGAGCAGAATTATAATGAACGGAGCCGATTTTCAATATACGTTCCATAAAAAGAAGGGAATGCTGACCTCCATGCATTACAAGGGAACCGAGCTGATCAAATCGTCTCCAAGATTCAATGTATGGCGTGCTCCCATCTGGAACCAGACAGATCAGTGGGGAGGCAATCCCATGGCCCCTGTTTGGAGAAAATACGGACTGAACCGGATGCAAACCGAAGTTAAGGACGTGAATGCAGAGAAAAAAGAAAACAGGGTGACCATACAGGTGGAAACGCTGTCAAAAGCTTCCAACGCGAACACGCGGTTTGAAGTGGATTATACCTATGAAATTCACAGCACGGGCAAGATCAGCATCCATCAGGATGTGACCCCTGCATCGGATATGCCGGAATGGATCCCCAAAGCCGGAACGCAGATGGTGCTTCAGGATGAATTCAACCGCTTTGCCTGGTACGGCAGGGGTCCTTTTGAAACCTATCCCGACAGGAAATCCGGGGCAAAGGTAGGTTGGTATCAAAAGCAGGTGGATGAACTTTATGAGCCCTATCTGGTTCCCCAGGAGCACGGCAACCGCACCGATGTGCGCTGGGCTGCCCTGACCAATGAAGAAGGCCTGGGTTTGTATATCTCCGGCGATGCGTTGCTGAATGTCAGCGCCCGCACATTTAGTACCGACAACCTGACCCGCGCACAATATCCGTTTCAGTTGAAAGATCAGGATGGCATCACCGTAAACATGGATGATAAGGTTTCCGGCGTGGGTGGCACTCCGGTCAAGACGCTGGAAAAATACCGCGTGATGCCCGAAGCATATCAATATACAATTCATTTGTGCCCGTTTGATCAGAGTGAGCGGGAACCAAAGTCAATATACAGGCAAAATAAGATTGGCAAATAATATACAATGCAGCAGAATTATTTGGAATCATCCGGATTAAGATTTCGTCATATAAAAAACCATAAGCCATGAAACATTCATTTCTTACCATCATTCTGCTCATCCTTTTTGGATGGAGCGTATCTGCACAAACTTACCACCTTTCTTCACCGGACGGTTCGGTAAACGTTACCGTCAATACGAAAGATACCGTAAGGTATGCTGTGTCTTACAAAGGGGAAACCCTGTTGCTTGAATCGCCCCTTTTGCTTGAATTTTCGGATTCACCTCCTCTTGGCCGATACATGGGAGTTAACAATGAGGAAAAGAAGACCATTGACAATACATGGGAAGCAGTGGCCGGACAGCAAAAAGAGATGCGCAATTACTGTAAACAGCTTCGCCTGCAAATGGCAGAAGAACGATTTCCCGGCAGGAAGCTGGTGGTGACTTTCCGGGCTTATAATGACGGCGTGGCCTTCCGGTACTACCTGCCAGAATTGACCAGCAAGCAGGAGCTCGTTATAACCAACGAATATTCAACGTTTCATTTTCCGGAAGATTATACTGCCTGGATGGCTGACTACGGAAGCTATGCTACCCATCAGGAAACAGAGTTTTGGAAACATCCCCTCTCCCATATTGAATCTTCTTCAATCATCGGTTTGCCTTTGACCGTCAAACATTCGGAAAATCTGTACACAGCCGTCACTGAAGCCAACCTGGATGACTGGAGCGGAATGTACGTAGGCCGGGATGAGCATGCCTGCGAAGGAATACGGCTTCAGTCGAAATTGTCTCCGGAAGGAGGCAACCCCGATAATACGGCAAAAGTCAGGATCAGCACGCCGCATACTTCTCCGTGGCGTGTTGTAATGATCGGTGAGTCCCCCGGCGCACTCATTGAATCGGATATGGTGATGAACCTGAATGAGCAATGTGAAATCGAGGATCCTTCATGGATTGAACCGGGCATATCAGCCTGGGATCACTGGTGGAGCGGCGGTGTTCAGATGAACACAGCCACCGTCAAAGAGTATATCGATCTGGCCGCGGAGATGGGCTGGAAATATCAGTTGATCGACTGGCAATGGTACGGGCAGTATAATGACCCCGATGCAGATGTTACCACCGTGAATCCGGATGTAGACATGCCGGAGGTTTTGCAATATGCCAGAGATAAAGGTGTGAAATGCTGGCTGTGGCTATACTGGTCGGATATTGACCGACAACTGGAAGAGGCATTTGCCCTTTATGAAAAGTGGGGTATTGCCGGAGTAAAGATCGACTTTATGGCCCGTGATGATCAGGAGATGGTCAACTGGTATCACAAGGTGGTCAGAACAGCAGCCAGGCACCATCTGATGGTGAATTTCCATGGGGCCTACAAACCAACAGGTTTTCGGAGAACACTTCCCAACCTGATGACCCGTGAAGGCGTGCTGGGGAATGAATACAACGCATGGTCGACCCGTATCACCCCCGATCATGACGTGACCATACCGTTCACACGGATGCTGGCCGGCCAGATGGATTATACACCCGGCGGGTTTCTGAACCGGGGCAAAGGGGAATTCCGTACCGGACATCCTACCCAGGTGATGGGCACCCGCTGTCATACACTGGCCAAGTTTGTCGTTTACAACAGCCCGATTACCGTAGCTTGTGACCGGCCTGAACACTATTACGGAGAGCCGGGCACTGAATTTCTTAAGGAAGTACCCACTGTGTGGGATGAAACAAAGGTCATCCACGGAGCCATCGGAGAATACATTACTTTAGCCCGAAGATCAGGAAAGACATGGTTCATCGGTTCCATGACCAACAGCAATGAACGCACGCTGACAGTACCGCTGGATTTTCTCGATAATGGCAATTATGAAATTCATAAATTCAGGGATGCCGATGGGGGTGTCACCGAACTGAAAAAAGAAACTACAGAAGTTACCGTCAGCGATGAACTGACCATAGATATGCAGCCCGGCGGTGGATTTGCCGCGTATCTGGTACCGGTGGAAAATTGAAGAATCCTGTTTTGGCCTATCCGGCACGCTGCCCCGGGCTGTGTCATTCCCGGTCCTTCGGAGCTCAGGCTGGTTCATGATAATTGTGAATACTGCTAATGATTAAAGAAATTTGTATAAAAATTAATATATTGTCCTGACAAAATTTTCTCTTATGAAGCAGTCAAAAGCCCCGGATGATGGAGTTAATGGAGTAATTGAAAATTCCACCCGGAATAACAGGGCTGATAAAAAGAAGACGCTTTCGTGGGATAAGCTATCGGATCATTCACTGACATTGGTTTTGTTGTCTATAGGTTTTGGTCTGCTCGTATGGATCATTGATGCCTTATTGGATCACCTGGTTTTTTACAGGAATTACGGTACTTTTCTGGAAACCTTAATTACAAATCCTCAGGAAAATGAAATTTATAGCCGCATAGTGCTTGTGGGAAGCTTTCTGGTTTTTGGTGCGGTCATTGCCGTTCTCTTTTCCAGACGCAGACGGGTGGAGCAGGAATTAATACATCAGGAGGCAAAATTGCATGCTACATTCGACAGCATTGGCGACGCCGTTATTTCCACAAATGTTCAGAGCCGGGTAACAATGATGAATCCGGTGGCAGAGCAGCTTACCGGATGGGACAAAACAGAAGCCCGGGGCGAACCTCTGTATAAAGTATTTCCTATAATAAACAAAACATCCCGAAAAGAGGTAGACAATCCCGTTGACAAAGTCCTGAGGGAAGGAAAGATTGTGGGACTAGCCAACCACACGGTACTTCTTTCAAAAGACGGCCGGGAGATCCCCATTGCCGACAGTGCAGCACCAATTAAGGATGAAAAGAAAAAGGTCAATGGTGTTGTTCTGGTATTCCGCGATCAGACCGAGGAACGCTTTTCTCAGCATTTGATGGAGACTCGTCTCTCTCTTATTGAATATGCTTCCTATCATACAAAAAAAGAACTTTTAACCCGGGTATTGGATGAAGTGGAAAAATTCGCTGATAGTTCCATAAGTTTTTATCATTTTGTGGAACCGGATCAAAAAACCCTTTCCCTTCAGCAATGGTCTTCCCGGACATTAAAAAATTCCTGTAAGGCAGATGATACGGGAAGGCATTATAACATTGATCGGGCCGGTGTTTGGGTAGATTGTGTATATAAGAAAGAACCTGTGGTCCATAATGACTATAAATCACTCCCGCACAGAAAAGGAATGCCGGAAAATCATCCCCGGATTGATCGTGAACTGGTCGTGCCTGTCATAAGGGATGATAAAGTTGTGGCTATCCTGGGGTTGGGCAACAAACCCACCGACTATAACCAAAAAGATGTAGATACGGTGTCCTACCTGGCTGATGTTACTTGGGAGGTTGTTCAGCAGAAAGAGACTATAGAATCATTACGGGAGAGCGAAGCCCGTTTCCGGACCATTTATGATAATACGGAAATCGGCCTCGCCCGTGTATCGCTTGATTACAGAATTGAAGCAGCCAATGAAGCTTACCTCGAGATGCTGGGGTATAATCAAAGCGAACTGATTGGCAAATATCTTATGGAGGTTACTCATTCTGATAATATAAAGGGAAATTTGGCTATGCAAGAGCGACTTGCAGCGGGCGAGATTGATCATTTTCGTATGGAAAAACGTTTCATTCATAAAAATGGGCAGATTGTATATGGTATTCTCGACGCCAATCTCATCCGCGACTCCGATGGCAACCCCTCCTACTGCATAGGAAGTGTGGTGGATATTACCAAACGCAAAGAATCGGAGCAGGCGTTAAAGGAAAGTGAACGCAAATTGCAGACCCTAATGAGCAACCTCCAGGGAATGGTTTACCGCTGCCGGAATAAAGGAACATGGCCCATGGAGTTTGTTAGTCGGGGTTGCCTGCAGCTTACGGGGTACCAGCCCGAAGAGATCATGAAAGGTGAGCCTCTTGACTACGGAGAAGTGATCCATCCGGAGGACAGAAAATTTGTCTGGGATGCTGTTCAGGATTCTATTGCAAAAAACAGCCATTTTCAGCTTGAATATCGTATAATAACCAAAGACGGCCAACTCAAATGGGTTTGGGAACGCGGAATTGTAGTTGACAGAAACAGTAGCGATGTACTCGAAGGTTTCATCATGGATGTTACCCAACGCAAGGAGGCAGAGATGAAAATTGAGGAAAAGAATGAAGCACTGAAAAACAGCCTGGAACAAATTAAAAAGATCAATAACGAATTGGAGCAAGCCAAAGAAAAGGCAGAAGAAAGCGACCGGCTTAAATCTGCCTTCCTGGCCAACATGAGCCATGAAATCCGCACACCCATGAACGGGATTATGGGATTTGCCCATCTGTTGAAAAAAGCCCCACCTTCCGCTGAAAAAAGACAGGAATATATTGAAGTGATCGAACAAAGCGGAACACGGATGCTGAACATCATCAATGACCTGATAGATATTTCCAGGATAGAAGCCGGGCAGGTGGATATTCATCCCTCAGAATTCAATTTCAATGAACAGCTCAGCTATCTTTACACTTTTTTTCAGCCCGAAGCAGAAGCAAAGGGCCTGAATCTTACCGTTACCAAACCCCTCCCGGATGATCAGACGCTCATCTATACCGACAAGGACAAATTTTATCTCGTCCTCTCCAATTTGATTAAAAACGCTGTTAAATACACCCATGAAGGTAGCATACATTTCGGATATTTGCAGAAGGGGAAAGATTTGGAGTTTTATGTGGAAGATACCGGTATAGGCATTCCCGAAGAGAAACAACAAGCCATATTTGATCGTTTTGTGCAGGCGGATATGAGTACTGGCAGTTCTTACGAAGGCGCAGGGCTAGGTCTGGCGATCACCAAAGCATACGTGGAGATGCTTGGAGGTGAAATCTTTCTCGAATCTAAGGTAGGAGCAGGCACCCGGTTCTCTTTTACCATTCCATATATTTACGGAAAAGCAAGTGAATCAGATCATGAATCTTCAGCTTCGGATACAACAACAGACAAAATGAAAAATATAACCCTTTTGATTGTAGAAGATGACGAAACGACAGATTTATATATCACCGAGCTGCTGCAAGACAAATGCAAAGCCATACTTCATGCGAAAGACGGCAATGAAGCAGTTAAACTTGTGCGGGAAAGAGATGATATCGACATGATCCTAATGGACATCAAGATGCCCAACATGGATGGATATACGGCTACACAAAAAATCCGGGAATTGAATAAAAAGATTGTCATCATAGCCCAAACCGCTTATGCACTTGCGGGAGACCGGGAAAAAGCCATTGAGGCCGGTTGCGATGACTATCTGAGCAAACCCATAGATGAAGGAGATTTGCTTGAAGTGGTGAAAAGGAATATACCCTAACCCAGATAAACTGGAAATCCTAATTTCTAATTTCTAAATCCTAAAATTTACATCAAAATGCATACAACAATGAGATGGTTACGGTTTCCGATCATGTTTCTATCGGTTTTGGGCATCATCATGCTGTTTTCCTGTGAGCAGAAACCTTCTGAAACCACTGAAATCAAAGGTGTTTATGGCAATCCCAAGCCCTTATGGGACAAAGGCCACAACCTCAGCGACCTTGGCGTCAATGCCATTTTTGTGCACAGGGGCTCCATCAACCGGGAGATGATCGACCGGGCCAGGAAGGAAGGGCTGAAAGTCTTCTCCGAATTTCCCACCCTAAACGGCAAAAACTATGTAGAAGATCATCCCGAAGCCTGGCCCGTCAATGCCAAAGGAGAAAAGGCAGAACAAGCTTCTTGGTTCATGGGCGTATGCCCAACGGACCCCGGATTCCGTGAATACCGGTTCAATCAATTGCGTGAGCTGCTTTCCAATTATGAACTGAACGGGGTTTGGATGGACTATGTGCACTGGCATGCCCAGTTCGAGGAACCCGAGCCCATCCTGCCGGAAACCTGCTTCTGCGATAATTGCCTGAAAAACTTTTCAGCCAATGCCGATGTTGATCTGCCTGAAGGAAACACCAAAGAAAAAGCCAGTTGGATATTAACCAACCGGGAAGACACATGGCGCGACTGGCGTTGCGAGGTCATTCACGACTGGGCCAAAAAGATGAAAAGCATCATCAATGAATTGCAGCCAGAGACTTTACTGGGCCTTTACCACTGCCCCTGGAACGATGAAGAATTCAACGGCGCCCGGCGCCGCATCCTGGGACTCGATTACGACATGCTGAAAGAAACCATCGACGTGTTTTCTCCGATGGTTTATCACGGGAGAATGGAAAGAGCACCGGAATGGGTCCGGGAAAACATCCGGTGGCATTCCGACCGGCTGGAGGTACAATACAACGATTATCCAAAACTATGGCCCATCGTGCAGGCCCACAACGATCCGGGCATCATCTCCCCCGAAGAGTTCAAAACCGTCTTGAAAGGCGGGTTAGCAGGAAAATCTACAGGAGTGATGATGTTCACCACCCATGCAATAGCAGAAGATGAAAGCAAGATCAAAGTGATGAAGAAAGTTTATACCCAATCTCAGGAAAACCCCTAAAATAAACTCCACATCCGATTTCATCCAATCGCCATCGCCCTGGCGGGGTTTTCAACGGTTACCAGCCGGACCTCCTCATCCGTAAAACCGGCAGCTTTCATCATGGGGACAAATGATTTCACCAGCACATCAAAGTGCCTTTTCATGGAACCTTCCGGCGGAAATGAGGAGCCGTCATGAGACAAAAGCACCCGATTCAACAGTCCCTGCTTTTTGAATTCACGCATGATATCCAAGTCCTCTTTAAGTGTGCTGCTGTCAAATGTTTTTTGGCTCTTGAAATCGTAATAGGGTTGCCGCAGGTCATCGATTGAAATCCAGGCACCTTTCCGGGCTGCATCAACCGTGGCACCTGTATCAGCCCCCTGGGCATGCACCCAGATCCAGGAATTGAGGTTTACTCCGTGGTGACGGAATATGTCCATTTCTTTTCGGGCTCCTTCCAAATTGCCTCCTGTATGAACGGCAATGCTCAGACCGGTTTCCTTACTGGTTATGGCAGCAGCTTCGACCAGCTTTTGATCCGTCTTTGACATTCCGCCGGAATCAATGGCCGTTTTGATGAATCCGGGTTTAACAGAGCCCTCAATTCCGTCGTTGAATTCGGCAATCCACTTTTCAGCAAGCTTTTCGGGACTGGTAGAATCAACAAAAGAAGGAACATACCGGTCATCGGCCGCACCGTAAAAACCGGTATTGGCCACAATATTCATCCCCGAACGCTTGGACAGTTCCTTGAGGATACCTGCATCACGTCCGAAATAAGCCGTTGTGCAATCGGCTATAGTCTGTATACCCAGAGTTTTGAGATATTTCAAATAAGGAACCACCTCGCTGTATACCTGTTGTTCTTCATATACCGGCGGTTCGGCTGGTTCCATACCGAACCGGGAAAGAACATGCTCATGGGTCAGGAACGTGCCTGCTTCTGATAATGAAATCGGACCGGTAACGGTCATTATGGTTTTTTTATCCAGGGCGCCTTCGGTGCCAAACGCTTTTACACCGGGGGCCAAAGTAAGACCTGCGGCACCCAGTAATGAAGTTCTGAGGAAATCTCTTCTTGTTGTCATAGTGATGTCATTTTTTATTCATGTTAATTTGTTTAATATAAGGAATGAAACGTCCATGGTATGGGCTATCTATCTAGTCAATAAATTAATTAAAAAACAAAGAGTTCGGTTTTAAAAGCTAATTTTTATGCACACGGCGCTTAGCGTCTACTATAACTGTTTGTCAATCAATACAATAATTTTGACACCTTTAGCTGAGAGAGTCGCTTAGCGCCTTTTTAGACCAGACTCAACAAACAGATGAATGAAAACACCCGAACGCCATTTGATTTATATCAAGCCCAAAAAGTTATATATTCCAATTATCATTATGTCAAACATCCCTAATGAAGATTATGTTCAAAAAGAAAAATAATCCTGTTCATTTTTATATTTTCTGCGATATTCCCTGGGTGTACAATTCATTCTGGCGCAGAACAACCTGTTGAAATAGGCCTGGTTGTATAAACCCGATTCCAGTATGATCTCAGAAATATTCTTACTGGTTTGAATGAGCAACCTACAGGCATAACCGATCCGCATATCCTGTAAAAATGCGGTAACCGATTTTCCGGTACGTTGCTTAAAATATCTTGAAAAAGCAGAAGGATTCATATGGGCTTTTTCGGCAATTTGATCTATGGAAATCTTTTCCTGGAAATGATTAATCATAAAATTATATACCTCGTTCATCCTTTTCTCATCCCTGGGATTTATGGAATTTAAAAATCCTTCGCTGCAGAGATAATAATAATCCCTTTCACGATAAATCAGATCCAGTATTTCCAAAAAAAGGCCAATTCTCTCCAATCCCTTTATATGAACCATTTTCTTTAACCGTGATTGAATTTTCCGGTCATAATTACGGAATCTTATGCCTCTTTTTGCCAATTCAAAAAAATTCTTAAGTGGGGAGAGCTCCGGAACATCATATTGATTGATTCCAAGAAAATATTCGCTGAATTTTAAGATAATGGCTTCACATTTGGATGTCGACTCATCACCACGACATCGCGCATTGGTTTTCCAGTAATGTGGCGTGTTGCTGCCCAGAAAAACCAAATCTCCCGGCTGGAACTTTTCCACGTGATTGCCAACAAAACGGGTGCCCCTTCCTTGTAATATCAGGTTGACTTCTAACTCCGGGTGAAAATGCCATGGATTATCAAAATAGTCAACCCGATCATAACGAATATGAATGGAAGAATTTTGGGGATAGATGACTTTCAGATACCAAGGAAGCATATATAATTTTTTTGTTAAAAATAAAAAATCTTTTGTAATGCAATGACAGCATTATTATCTGCAAAAATAACATTAATACAGAATAGCAGTTTTCCATATTTTTGTCATGTGTATATATACTGGCGAGATACCAAACTCATTAAAACAAATACCCTATTAACAAATTACGAATATAATTAAGCAAAAAATCATGATGCTAACCAACAAACTTCTTGCTCCACTCACTCTTTTGCTGATCTTATTTACCTTCACAAACAGCAAGAGCCAGGATATGATTCGTACAAACCCCAATCCCCGGGTAAAATTTGATATTGGGATTGCTTCCTATGCATTTCGGGAAAAGCCCCTAAGCGAAGTACTGGAGGTTACTAAAATGCTAGACATTCACAAGCTTGCCGTAAAGAGCATGCACATGCCTCTTGATGCTTCATCAGGGGAGATATCAAATATCATTGAAAAAGCCCGGGAAAAAGATGTGGATATTTACGCGGGTGCGGTCATATACATGGATACAAAAGAAAAAGTCCGGCAGGCATTCGAATATGCCAACCAAGCGGATATGGAAGTTATTGTAGGCGTACCGGAGCCTTCCCTCATGGATTTATGCGAACAAATGGTTAAGAAGTATGACATGAAGCTGGCCATTCATATGCATGGGCATTGGGACATGCTTTACCCGTCCCCTGAAAGCGCTTACAAGATGGTAAAAAACAGGGATCCACGAATGGGAATTTGTATTGATGTTGGCCACGCACTAAGAATCAATTTGGATCCGGCAGAAGAGATCAGGCAATACGGTGACCGGATTCTGGATGTACAGTTCTGGGATGTATCCTCGGCTTCTCCTGAAGGAAAAGCGATTTTGCCGGGGTATGGAGTGGTTGATTTCGAATCGGTTTTTCAGGCACTGATTGACATTGATTATACCGGCACGGTAAGTATAGAATACTGGAGCGATCCCCAGAGGCCTGAGCTGGGAACAGCCTATACGCTCGGATATATCTACAAAACGCTGGAAAATTTAACTTATCCGAAGGATTATTCGGACAACCGGCTGACGGAAAAAGAAAAAGACGAGGGCTGGGAGCTTCTTTTCAATGGTGCAGATACACGGCATTGGCGCGGCATCAATCAGGACAGTTTTCCAAAAACAGGATGGAAAATCGATAAAGGAGCATTGTGTGTTGATGCCCGCGGAGGAGCAGAATCCAGCCACGGGGGTGACATTGTCACCATGAAGGAATATTCCGGGTTTGTCCTGAAATGGGAATGGAAGATGAAGGATGTGGGTGGTAACAGCGGATTAAAGTATTTTGTGCAGGAAGGCCGGTCAGACAATGAAAAATATGGCTATGGTCTGGAATACCAGATACTGGATGATGCCAACCATCCATGGATGAAAAAGGGCAAAATGAAACCGGGAGATTATTATACAACGGGAGCAGTGTACAACCTTTATGAGCCCTCCGATAAAAAACTGAAACCCCTCGGCTCCTATAACCAAAGCAAGATTGTAGTAAAAGGCAACCATGTGGAGCACTGGCTGAATGGCCTAAAGGTAGTGGAATACGAAAGGGGCAGCCAGGAGTACGAGGAAAGGGTAAAGCAAAGCAAATTCAAAGACATTGACAACTTCGGGCTGGATGAAGAAGGCCATATCCTGTTGCAGGATCACGGAAGTCGTGTTTGTTATAAAAATATAAAAATCAAAGAGCTGACCTATCAATTCCAGGACGGAACTACGCTGGAATATCTGATAGACAATCCCTACGTACAGTTTATCGGAGAAAACGACGACTGGATAAAAGTACCATTCGGAGACAAGCCGGCACAGGCAAGCAATGATTCCCTGCCGGAGGAAAAAGTGGATGAACAATACCGCAATGTCCCTTCCGACAAAGAAGATTTTATCAATTCAATCATGGAAAATAAACCCTCAATGGAACCCCTGGAAGTAAGCCACAATGTCTACCGCCTGACCAACATGGGCATGATTGCTGCAAAACTGGGAAGGAAGTTGCAATGGGACAATGAAAACAATGATTTTGTGAATGATAATGCTGCATCATCCATGTTATACCGATCTGTAAGGGAAAAATACCTGAATAAGGAGGTTGCTGAATGGATGAAGAAATATGGGTTTTCTCAAACCGGATAAACCAAACCAAAGATAAAGAAAGCTTATGAACTCCAGAGAACGCTTTTTTGCCGCAGTCAACCACAGGGAGCCGGACAAAATCCCCTATGATCTGGGAAGCACACATCTCACAGGCATTGCCTACAATGCTTATATCAATCTCATCAATCATCTGGGAATTAAAGAGGATAAAGTGGCTTATTCGGATGTTATCCAGCAACTGGCCCTTCCCTCAGAGGAAGTATTAAAACGTTTCAAGGTGGACTTTAGAGGCTTATTCCCTTTAACAAGCCATAACTGGGATGTTTACGAGCAACTTAAAGATGGGGGCGACCATTGGATCTATCATGATGAATGGGGTATGACCCATCATTTTCCCAAAGAAAACGGGCTTTATTTTACCATCGTGAAAAGCCCGATGGAAAATGCAGAACCCAGCAAAGAGACAGTTCACAATCATAACTGGCCCGATGTAAAAGATCCCCGAAGAATCAAGGGATTAAAAAAACAGGCATTGTCCTGCAGAAATATGAACAAGGTGGTGGTACTCAAGGGCATTAATGCCGGGTTGTTTGAGATGATGCAGCGTATAAGGGGAATGGAAAATGCTTTGATGGATACCATGATGTATCCCGAGTTTTCAGATGCACTCATCGGCAAGCTGGCCGACACCAAAATAGAATTCTGGGACATGGCGCTGGAAGAATTGAAAGATGTGGTAGACGTAGTGGTTGAGGCTGATGATTATGGCTCCCAGGAATCCCAACTGATCAGCCCGGATCAGTTCCGTTCGATGTTTAAGCCACATATAAACCGGGTATTGGAGTTCATAAAACAAAAAGCTCCCGATGTGAAGATATTTTTCCATTCCTGTGGGAATGTAAGGCCCATCATTCCGGATTTTATTGAAATGGGGGTGGATATATTGAATCCTGTCCATATTAAGGCTCAGGGGATGGAGCCTGCCGGTCTTAAAAAAGATTTTGGCAACGACATCACCT
>JAGXLC010000076.1 GCA_018334875.1 Bacteroidales bacterium
TTGTCTCTTCTTCAGACATGGCCAATACTGTGCGAATAATATCCTTGCTTCTTTCATCGGAAGTATAAAGAAAACGGGCTATCACCCTGCCGGAATCAGGAAGAAACTTTGTATCCTTCCTTGTAACATGAACCTGCATATTTCAAATATTTTACGATGTGGTAAATATACTTTATATTTTTCTATTCATAGTCCACTCTGAAAAGTAAATCTTTGAAGATTTAGCCCTTCCCCTGTTTTTTCGAAATACACAGACAATGATCGCTTTAACAAGTTTGGAAATTCAAAAAAACAGACTTTTTGTAGTGGACTCAATCATGGATGTAGAACCTTACAGATCAGATTATTCTTTAAATCACACCAAAAAAATGTTTTGTCGCAATTGCATCATCAATGAAAGAATTAAACCAGATATTCTGCTCATAGTGGCAGGATATCACAAGCAAAGGCTTCATGAACCTGAGCATGACATAGAGATTCAAGCCTTTTAGATTTTCATGAAACACTAATCTGCCGGGAATGCCGAAGCTTTTGAGCCGGCAATAAAAACCCTGATTCTTTATCCAACCAATTTTATATTCTGAATGATAAATGCTAACTTAGTCATACATATGCAGGCTTCATCCGGATTTCAAATTTGAGTCCCCTCCGATAACTAAATTTATGGGGATTCGAGCCTTTTAAAATTTTATATGACACTAATAAAGAAAATGTTAATGAATTAAAAAAATGTTTAAAATCCAAACTAACAAAAAATAATTACAGTGGACCAAATTTCAACCTATAAAAATAAGAAGTGACGATATCCGATAGAAGACGAGGCTTAGAGATACTGGCCGTAGCCATTACAGGAGCACTCAAATATATTATGATGGACTGGCTGGAGCTGCGTGGACTGTACATTGGGGCAGCCTGCCTGTTCTGGGCTGTTTTCATTTTAAACAGATACCGGGAGCATAAGGACATCCTTAAAGATTGGGGTTTACGCAAAGCAGATTTTAAACCCGCTTTTTTGTTCCTCCTCCCCTTCGCACTGGTGCTGACAATTGCCATCATCTTGTATGGGCTCTCCACAAAGGCAACGTTTCTGAACTGGCATATGATCCCGATTTTTTTAGGTTATCCGGCCTGGGGCCTTATTCAACAATTCCTGATGGTTTCCCTGATTGCAGGAAATTTGCGGTCCATCTCCGTACTACATTTAAAGGATCATCATATCATTGCATTGACCTCCCTGTTATTTGCCCTGGTCCACTACCCCAGTCTTCCCCTGATGGCCTTTGCCTTTGTCATGGAAGGGGGTTTCGTCTTTGCGTATTTCAGATGGAAAAATATATGGCCACTGGGGCTTTATCACGGATGGATCGCGACCATGCTGTTGTACTTCGTGATGGGGCGCGATCTGTGGAAGGAACTGTGGCCCTTAATTTAACCGATAAAAAATGCCCGTTCATGTTCTAATAGATTTATCTGCCGGGCAAAAATCTTTTGATCTTAAATATGAAAAAAGCGTTTCAGATCTGTGCCCCTTTTCAGCCGGAAATGGATGTACAACAACAGGGCTGAGATCAATGCAACGGCAACCATCACGATCAGGCTCCAGCCAAAGTGCAGGGCCTCGCGTGAATAAAGCGAAAGGATGCCATCGATACAGATACACAGCACCCCGGATACCGTCAGCGAATAAGCCAGCACATTCAACCCTTTCCGCTCTGTCCTTCTGATCAAAACGGAAAACACATGTATCACCACATAGGCCGCCATCAGCAAAGGAATACCCAGTTGCATACCCCACCCTGTATTACCGGCATAAATATCTAAAAGCACCAGCAATATGGCAACACTTAAAAAACTGAACAACAGCAGAAGGAAACTCCTTTTGTACCAGAAAGCAACCAGGGTTGCATTCACCAATAATATCCCACTCACCGTCAGAGGATATTTAGACCAGGTAAGGGATTGATTGCCAGCTAAATCTATGACAAAAACGATCAACATCCCGGAAAGAAGAATGATCCCGGATATTTTCCAAAATATCATCCTTTTTTGTAAACCGCTTAACCTGTGAAACTCGGTCAGCTCCTTGTGCTCTCTTTTTCCCTTGCTGCTTCCAAGGTGGGATAAATGGTTTCCAGCTGCGTGGGGCCTGACAGGTTCACCGCATAATGAACAATAATTGGCATTTTCTTCCAGTTCAACGCCACAATATGGACAACGTATCATAGTAAGCTTATTAAGATTTTTCAATTTCTACCGATATATCCTGATCCCTCAAAAACCGAAGGAACCTGCTTTCAAATTCATCGGAGATGGTCACGTTGCCAAAACTCATCACCACCTTATCCTTAAAACCGACGATTCCGCAGTTAATCTTCAGCATCTTGTTGGGAGGCGGGGGAACAACAATGAAATGGCTGACCATTTCTTCCGTTTCAGGGGGCAGGTTTATCCTGCCCACATTGGTAACTACGCCACTATACTGGCTCGTCCCCAGCGCATAATATTTCATTCGCAGGATCCAGCTCTTCAAAAAAAGCGGTATGCTTCTGACATAAATTTTCCGTTCACTGCCTACATTGCGGGATATATTCTTATTGATCAGTTTTTTATCCGTTTCAAGCTGAACCTGGTGATACACGGTTTTGATGATCTCCTCAAAAGTATAATGCCCCAGGCGAAGGTCAATTTCCGGCATGACAAACAGTGAAAAGTTCCGCATGGTCCGGGATGGGAAAATGTTCCGCAGGTTTACCGGCACCTGCACCCGGAGTATTTTTTTGCTCCTTAATTTATTTAAACCACCCTGGTTTTCGTATATCTCCTGCAGCACATACAGGTAAACCGCGATCAGGTAAACCGTAATACTTACTCCTTTTTCGGATGCAACCCTTTTAACCTGCTCCAGAGGCAATATAGCAGTGAGAGGTCTGAAACGGGGCGGGGGTTTAAGGGGAAAGGGCAGGTGAAAAGCCTTCGATCGTTTAACCATAGGGGGCACATCTTCCCTGAAATAACGCTTATAAGCATCCTCATACTCCTCTTCAGGTATTTCGATATCCTCCTCTTTTACATCATATTCAGGCGGAATATTGCATCCGCAGGCTTTAGAATAAAGTATGAGTAAAGTTTTCAAAAATTCCAAACCTCCCCCGCCATCTGCCAGGATATGGGAACATTCAATGCTCAACCGGTTGTTCCACACCAATATCCGGATCAACAAATGCCCCCTCTGAAACTTCCTGCAACAGGGCTGATCGTCCACTTCTACAGGAATATGCCGGGGCATATGCTCTAAATAGTACCAGAAAAAACCTTTCTTGAGCTGTACCTTGTAATAAGGAAATCGGTTCTCCACGCGAAGGACTGCCTTTCTTAAGGGCTCAATTTGGACGGGTCGATTCAGCACTGCTGAGAGCCGGAAAACGGATGTGACCTCCTTGTTGATGATGGCAGGAAATATCTTGGCAGCATTATCAAGGGAGAACCAGAATTTTTCAGTCTCGGGAATATGGTGGCTTTTGGTATTCAAAATACTTAACCTGATTAGGGAATGCGCATCTTTTGTCAAAGTTATGAATTCTAATGGAATAATTCATCTATCAAAATAAACATGAAATACAAGAATATACCTCTCTGGCAAAAAAAGATCTAATCCTTTTATTTTATAGGGATGACTTTTGATAAATCAATTTAATTCAATTACTTTTAATGTAAGCAATTTATTCAATCAAAAAGAATGGTAGCTTCTTTTTTTCATCAGATTTGTTGCACAAAACTTTCGATATATGAAGATCACCAGAAAAAAGTTCCTCCAGCAATCCCTGCTAACAGCTCTGGGCCTCGGGCTCATTCCAAAGGCCTTCAGCCTGTCTTCAAACAAACGCACCTGGGCTGGCACACGCAAACTGGGGAAAACAGGAATTGAAGTTACTCCTTTGGGAATGGGCGCTTCGCGCACCCAGGAGCCTGCCGTGCTCCGCGCGGCGCTCGATCGGGGGATTACTTTCCTGGACACGGGTCGCGCATATGCCCACGGACAAAACGAGGTGATGATCGGAAAAGTGCTGAAAGGCATACGCCAGAGGTATGTGATTCAATCCAAGATGAAGGTGCAGGTAGAGGAAGGCCCGGCCAGTCCCGGCCAGATAAGAAGACAAATGGAAGACTCACTGGAAGAGAGCCTAAAAGCTTTACAGACCGACTACATCGATGTGATGCTGCTGCATGGGGTGCGTCAACAGGAAGTGATCCATAATAAGACCATCCGCCGTGTTTTTTCGGAGATGAAACAGCGGGGTGCCATCCGGGCCTGCGGCTTTTCCTCGCACATCAACCATATTGAAGTTCTCAGGGAAGCCAATAAGGATCATTTCTTTGACGTGGCCATGGTACCTTTTAATCCAGCAGGAGCCTTTGAGCATTCCCAAAGCGATTGGAGCACCTCCTGGAACCAACCTGCATTGGTAGAGCAGATGAAGAAAGCCCATCGAAATGGTACGGGTGTCGTGGCTATGAAAACCTGCTCCGGAGGTGTTCATGCCCTTCGAAAAGGTGACCAGGCCAGCTACTCAGGAGCCGTACGGTGGGTACTCGAACATGATTTTGTCGATACCACCGCCGTGGCCATGGCCAGCTTCAGGGAGATCAACGAGCATACCTGAAAAAACCGGGGAAAAGGTTTAACCATAAGGCCCCCGCCGCCTCTTCTCGTCGCTCAGAGTCAGTACCACCAGAACCGGCAGGTAAACAGCACCACCGATTAACAGGGCATCCTGATATTGCTCGCGCTGGCCTCTGATAAAAAAATAACCGGCAACAGCCGTAGTGGCCACCCCGGTTCCCACGCCGATCCATATCTTCGCCTGGCGGGATAAACGAAGCTTAAGGCCAGCCTGCATATCAGCCGACAAGCCCTGCTCCATCTCCAGGCTAACAAATTTCGTCTTTAACTGCTGATAGGTGGCAGGCGGTTCATCAGCTAAAGAAAACAGTGAGAACAGAATAAGCAGCGTCAAAAATATCCATCTTTTCATGGACGCCCGATTTTGGTATCGATTCATTAGAAAATAAAGACGACTAATTGAAATAACGACCAAACGGTACTTTTTAGCATCTCACAATCTAAAAGAATCAATCCATCAGAACAAAAACCCCCAAAAAATTCACTTCTCAGGCGTTTTACACCCACCATACGCTCCCTTCACCTGCCGGCCAGGAAAGCGGCTCAACTTTCTTCTCTTAATTGCCGGCGTAACTGAAGGGTGCGGTCTATCTTCCCCTGGAGCGAGTGCATCTGTTCCAGCGAAATAGTTTGCTTAGCATCTGAGATCGCCCTGGGGGGATGCTCATGAATCTCGATCAAGACCCCGTCGGCCCCGCTCATGATGCTGGCCAGGGTCATAGGTTCTACCAGGTCCCTTATACCTGTACCATGAGAAGGATCCACCATCACCGGCAGGTGGGTCTTCTCCTTGAGCAGAGGCACCGCATTCAGGTCCAGGGTATTGCGGTAAGATTTTTCAAACGTGCGTATGCCCCGTTCACAAAGAACAATGCGTTCATTACCTCCTGAAAAGATATATTCAGCCGAATAAAGAAGCTCATCCAGCGTTCCCGAAAGTCCCCGTTTCAGAAGGACGGGTTTATCGATTTTCCCCAGGGCATCCAGTAGGTTATAATTCTGCGAGTTGCGCGCGCCCACCTGAAATACATCGACATAAGGATACATCGAATCAATCATCTCTTCCTGCATGATCTCTGTAACAACTCGAATTCCCTTTTCATGGCATATGCGGGCAAAATACTTCAAGCCTTCAATGCCAGCACCACGGTAGGAATACGGCGAACTGCGAGGCTTAAACACACCGCCCCGCATAAGCCGGATCCCTCTGTCCTGAAGAAAATCACTGATCTGTTCCACCTGCTGCTCACTCTCTACCGAACAAGGTCCTGCTGTCACACTGAAGCCCTCGCCCCCGATCACAGTATTCTCATCCAGAACAATACGGGTAGAGTCGGTCTTCCATTTGGCCGACACCAGATGGTGATCATCATGGACGGCATGAACATCTTCAACTCCTTTCAGGTTGCCAATAGTGCGAATATCAATGTCTTCCTTCCCCAATGCAATAATATATTCCCCCAACTGGGTATGAACCCTTTTGACATTGAAGCGATGATCCTTCAAAAGGTTGTCCAGATACTCCTTTTCTTCCCTGGAGATGTGTTTATGTAGTTGAATAATCATACCGGCCCTATTTTATTGCTTTCATGAATGATCGTATGTTGTCCTCAAGCGGCCCCTCTTTTTCCAGGGCCCGGATAAAAGCCGAACCAATAATACCGCCGTTGGCATGCGCACATACCTGGCGAAACTTCTGATGGCTGTCGATGCCAAAACCCATCAAAACAGGCAATTTGGAGTCAATCGCCCGTATCCGGTTCAGGTATTCCATATGGGTTTGTACATCAATCTGATCGCCTGTGGTGGCAGTGGATGAAACCATATAAACAAAGCCTTGTGAGGCCTGCAAAATGCTTCTCAAACGGCTACCGGACGTAGTAGGGCTAACCAGAAATATGTTGTAAAGGCCATATTCGGCAAACAAATCTTCATATTCCCTTTTATACACCTCAAGGGGCATATCGGGAAGAATGACCCCATCAATGCCTGCTTTTTTACAATGCTGACAAAACTTTTCCATCCCGAAACGGTACACGGGATTAATATAACCCATTAATACCAGGGGTATGGAAACCGCTTTTCTGATATCCGATAATTGCTGAAAGAGAACCCGAATGCTCATGCCGTTTTTCAATGCCACACCGCTGCTCTTCTGGATGACGGGGCCATCGGCCATGGGATCCGAAAAGGGCATTCCAATCTCAATCATATCGGCTCCGCTCTTTTCCAGTTCCTGGATGATGTGAACCGTATCGTTCAGGTGGGGATACCCGGCCGTAAAATAAACGGAAAGCAGGTCATTGGGCTTATTTTTCAAATATTCGTCCAGTCTGTTCATGGTTCGAGTCGTTTTTGATAGGTGTCCAAATCTTTATCCCCCCTTCCTGAGAGGTTAACAACGGTTACATCATTGGGTGAGATGGAGAGTTCCCCGAGAGCGGCCAGGGCATGTGCCGATTCCAGGGCCGGGATAATGCCTTCCAGTCGCATGCATAGCCTGGCCGCTTCTAATGCCTGTTGATCACTGGCCGACAAAAACTCTACCCGGCCGATATCCCGCAGATGAGCATGCACAGGTCCGATCCCCGGATAGTCCAGACCGGCAGAAATGGAGTAGGGTTCGGTAACCTGGCCATCGTCGTCTTGCATGACCAGAGTATGGCTGCCATGGAGTATCCCCGCTTGGCCTCTCTGCATGGTGGCAGCCGTCTTTCCGCTGTTGAGCCCCATACCCGAGGCTTCCACTGCAATTAGCCTGACGTCTTCCTGCTCCAGGTAATCATAAAATATGCCAGCCGCATTGCTTCCTCCACCCACACAGGCCACTATGTTATGGGGGTTTGCCTTCCCCGTCCGCTCTTCCAGCTGCTTACGCAGTTCATGACTGATGATCCCCTGCAAACGGGTCACCAGGTCGGGGTAAGGATGGGGGCCGACAATAGAGCCAATAATATAATGCGTTGTGCCAGGGTTCTTGATCCAATCCCGAATCGCCTCGTTGGTGGCATCTTTTAGGGTTTTATTGCCTGAGGCGACAGGAATCACTTTGGCCCCCAGCAGCTCCATCTGGGCTACATTCCTGGCTTGCCGCGCCATGTCGGTCTCACCCATATAAACCACGCATTCCAGCCCTTTTAATGCACACACCGTAGCCGTTGCCACACCATGCTGCCCGGCACCGGTCTCAGCAATGATGCGTTTTTTGTTTAACCGTTCGGCCAGCAAAACCTGACCAACCGTATTGTTGATCTTATGGGCTCCGGTATGGTTCAGATCTTCCCGCTTCAGATAGATATGAGTCGAGTAATGCTGCGACAACCTGCTGGCATAATAAAGGGGAGAAGGCCTCCCCACAAAATCCCGCATCAGGGTATGCAGCTCATCGCGATAACCCGGGTCCTGCATTATTTCCAGGTACCGGTTGCGCAACTCCTCTATATTCGGGTACAGCATTTCCGGAATATATGCCCCACCATATCTGCCATAATATCCTTGAGGATCTACCTTATAGGTTTCTCTCGCCATATAGATATTCATTTAAATGGTTTGTAAATCGCTTAATTTTACTAACATCCTTCAATCCTGGATTGTGTTCAAACCGGCTGTTCAGGTCCACGCCCCCAAGGGCAGGATGCCTGATCTGAGCAATAGACGCCGCATCCTGCCCGTCTATGCCTCCACTTAGAAAGAAAGGCACGGACATTTGATACTCCTCCAGCAATTCCCAGTTAAACCGCACTCCATTGCCTCCGGGATGTTGGCCCCGGGTATCGAAAAGAAAATAATCACATACCGGTGCATAGTCCTCCAGCACATGAAAGTTAAAGGATTCGCTCAGATGAAATGTCTTGATGATCTCCAACCCTGGTCTCCTTAAAGAGGCGCAAAATTCAGCAGACTCATTGCCATGCAGCTGCAGGGCATCCAGCTCATATTTACTGGCAATCGACTCGGCCGTGGAAAGAGAGGCATCCACCAACACACCGGTTTTTTTGAAGCTTCCTTTGATGCGTTGAAGAAAACTTATATCCAATATCTCGCCGGCATAACGGGGGGAAGGTTCATAGAAAATAAACCCCAGGTAATCGGGTAAGACGGTTTCCAGCAAAAGGCGGATGTTTTTTTCATCTCTCAATCCGCATACCTTGACTTTCATAGCTTGATGGGTTTTGCTTTTGATTCAATGATTTTAATTGTCTGATAAAATTGGCGCACGCTTTCCCGGGACGCAGATGCTTCATGAAGGCCTCGCCTATCAACAGCCCCTCGAAGCCTCCCCTTAACAATTCATAAGCTGTTTGAGGATGATGGATGCCACTTTCAGCTATTTTCATAAAATCATCCGGCACCCGTTGGGCCAGTTGAAGGGAATGATCGGCATGCACATCGAAAGTCTTGAGGTTCCGGTTGTTGATGCCTACCAGGTCCACCGGCTCATGAATTTTTTCCAATTCGGAAGCATCGTGGATCTCAAGGAGCACCTCCAATTCCAGCTCGCGGGCAAAACGGGTTAACTCACGTATCCGGCGCTTAGACAAAAGGGCAGCTATCAGCAGGATGGCATCCGCCCCATAGGCTTTGGCTTCAAGGATCTGATAGTCCTCAACAATGAAGTCCTTTTGCAAGATGGGACAGTAATTTTCTCTGCGGGCCGTCTTTAAGTTCTCCAGCGATCCCCCAAAATACTTATGATCGGTAAGTATAGACAAGGCCGAGGCCCCGGCCTGCATATATCCCAGTGTTACCTGGGCCACTCCCGCGTAATCATTGATCAGTCCTTTGGAAGGAGAACGGGTTTTATACTCCGCGATGATGCCCGATTTTTCGTCATTGCGAATATAGTCTTTCAGGGATACAGGTTGGGTTGGAAAATAGATGCTCCGCTCCAGCAATTTAGATGGGTAAAGGGATCTTCGCTCCTCTACTTCCCGCACTTTATGGGCATAGATCTCATTCAGGATGTTGTCGAATGTTTTCATGATTGCATCTCCATTAACTGTTTAAATGTTTCCAGGGCTTTGCCGTTGGTTAAGGAGTCACGGGCCATCTCAAGTGACTCTTCCATGCTTTTGCCGGGATGAACCACCTGTATGGCCAGGGCTGTATTGGCAACCACCACATCATTCTGAGCCTGGGTTCCCCTGCCTTCCAGTATGTCTTTGAACAAAGCGGCCGAAGCGGGTATATCTTTGCCCCCCTCGATCTCTTGTGGTGCATAACGGTTCAGGCCCAGCTGTTCGGGATAGAGGATCCGGCTTCCTCCGGGCGATTCCAGCCGGGCCGCTCCGGTAAGAGAAAGCTCATCATAGCCGTCCAGGCTGTGGACAATGGTATAGTTTACCCCTACATCCTGGTATAGATAATTGTAAAGCCGGCATAACTCCGGGCTGAAGACACCCACCAGCTGGTTGGCCGGTCGGGTGGGATTGACCAGTGGCCCCAGCATGTTAAAAAAGGTTTTTACTCCAAGGTCTTTTCTCACCGGCGCTACATTTTTCATTGCCGGATGGAAAACAGGGGCATGCAAAAAGCATATATTGGCCTGATCCAACTCCCGCCTGAGTTTATCGGCATCACCCGAAAAGCGGTATCCGAAATATTCAAGTACATTGGAGGAACCACATGAAGAGGATACGCTGTAATTCCCATGCTTTGACACTTTCAGTCCGGCACCTGCCGCCACGAATGATGCCAGGGTAGATATGTTGAAGGTATTCTTCCCATCCCCACCCGTACCACACAAATCAATGGTGTTGAACTCACTCAGATCAGGAGAGATACACAGTTGCAACATCGCCTCCCGGAATCCGTTCAATTCATCAACCGTGATGTTCCTCATCCGGTATACGGTCAGGAAAGAAGCCATCTGGGAGTGATTGTACATGCCTCCTGCCAGCTCTACCAGAATGGTATAGGCCTCTTCCATGGTTAAATGTCTGTGCGCATATAATGTTTCCAGGGTTGTTTTCATTGTTACCGTTTTAAAATTCAACAAAAAAGGTATCCCTTACGAAGGGGGTCGATCTCAAAGTCCTCGTCGTCTTTACCCGGGATATGAATAGCGGACTGCTGGCATCCCAGCCAGTTGGAGATCATGCGGGCACCATGCGGGGTCATCACCGACTCCGGATGGAACTGAACGCCTTTTACTCTATATCGTTTGTGCCGCAATGCCATGGGAATGCCCGCTTCATCAACTGCTGTGACCTCCAGCTCTTCCGGGAGGAGCGCGGGGTCAAGAGCCCATGAATGATATCTTCCCGCTGCCCATTCCCCGGGCAAACCCCCAAAAAGCTCATCTTCAAGAACAACCCGGACGGTTGAGGATATACCATGATAAACCCTTTCCAGGTTGTAAAGCTTCCCATGGAAAACTTCAGCAATGCCCTGCATGCCCAAACACACACCCAGGATGCTTTTAGAGGGAGCCAGCTCCCGGATCAGCTCTTTCATCCTGCCTGCCTCATCGGGAATACCCGGTCCGGGAGAAAGAATAATCCTGTCGTATTCACGGGCTTTAGAGATAGAAAGTTCATCATTGCGGGCTATATCTACCTTATATGGCGATACGCTTTCAACCAGATGTACCAGGTTGTAAGTAAATGAATCGTAGTTGTCCAAAACAAGAATCTTCATAGTATACAGGTTTACATGTTAATGATCTGGGCTTGCTCAATGGCATCTCTCAATGCCTGCAGTTTGTTATCCACTTCTGCCAGTTCGTTTTCTTCGACGGATTGATTGGTGATACCGGCTCCCGCCTGATAATGGAGTACATTGCCCCTGCTCAAAAAGGAACGGATGGTGATGGCATGGTTGATGCTGCCATCAATGCCTATATGGCCAATACAGCCCCCGTAAAAGTTGCGTTTTTCCGGCTCGTACCGGTCGATCAGCTCCATGGCCCGGATCTTGGGTGCGCCGCTTAATGTTCCGGCCGGAAAGGTATCGGCCAGTACCTGTACTCCGTCCCTGGCATCATCCATCTTACCGCTTACGGTCGAGACAATATGCAACACATGGGAATAAAACTGTATTTCCCTGTTCTTAATCACCTGCACCTGCGAGGTGGACTTGCTCAGGTCATTGCGGGCCAGGTCCACCAGCATGACATGCTCAGAGTTTTCCTTCTCGTCCTCAATCAATTGTGCGGCCAGCTTTTTGTCTTCCTGATCATTGCCGGTACGGCGAAAGGTGCCGGCAATGGGATTGATTGTTGCCTGCCTCCCTTGCGTTTTAATCTGCATCTCAGGGGATGAACCCATGATCCGGTAATCACCGAAATCAAAATAAAACAGATAGGGGGAAGGATTGATCGATCGAAGCGCCCGGTAAACATTGAACTCATCGCCTTTGAAACCACGGGTAAACCGGCGGGATAAAACAAGCTGAAACACATCACCCCGCTGACAATGCTCCTTGGCCTTGGCAACAAGCCCTTTGTAATCTTCATCCTCCATGTTGGCCTTCTCATAACCCGGGGTATGAAAAGGGTAATTCACGATCGGCCGGTTCTTGATCTGAAAAACGACCTCCTCCAGATGGCTCTCCTGACCCGGCAAAAGATTTTCCGTAATCGTTAGCTGATCATTGAAATGATTGATAGAAATGACATACCGGTATAAATGATAGCGTACGGAAGGAATCATTTCTCCCGGTTCCTGCCTGCTCTCCGGCAATTTCTCAAAGAAGCGCACCGACTCGAAATTCATATACCCGAAAAAACCGTTAGTCTGTCCATCATTTTCTATAAATTCAAATGAATCCATGAATCTCCTTAGCGACTGGGGGATCGCTTCAGAGCTGTCTAATGACCGGGCTTGTCCCTGCTCCCCATCATACCGGGTAAGGATTTGCTCTTCATCAGCCATGAAATCGGCAATAGGCTCCAAACCAATATAGGAGAAGCAGTTCTCCAGGTGATGAAAGTCGGAACTCTCCAACAGAACGGACCCTGAATACAGGTCCCTAAGCTTCAGATAGATGCTTACCGGTGTGGTGCTGTCGGCCAGCAAGGTTTGATGTTTGGTAATGACTTTTCTCTTCATTTTCGAGGGATTTTAAAATTAAAAAACCCACCCGGGAGTTGCCGGATGGGTTTTCAATCAATAACAGGCAGCCTTCCTCACGGGTATTACGTAAGCAATTCAGGCCACCACCAGTTTTGTAATATGTTGTTCGCTCTTTTCATTCTATATGGAGTTATATCAAAAAAAGGCCCACCGGGAGTCGGTGAGCCTTTTTTATATCTTATCAGGCATAGCACGCTTCTCTCACGGTTATCGCGGGATATTGCGTTGCCACCACCAGTTGTTTATATTAAGCATGTTGGACTTCATAAATCACTTTTTTGATTCTAGCGGCAAATATAGAAAAAAAAATTGTAAAACTGCAAGCCCCTCCCAAAAACTATTTTTGCCGGAATCATATAAAATATTATATAACAACACTTTAGCTAACAGGATAATTTGTTTGAAAAAACAATGGAGCGCATTATACCCTTGCGCACCTCCTTTCTTCCGTTTTTTCGAAGGAAAATTACTACCTTTCGGGGCGTAAAACCAAAATGATCCACCATGAAGCCATATGTATCCATTGTACTCACTGTCTTATTAAGCCTTAGTTTTTTCAGGGGTATACCCCAGGAATATAATGATTCACCGGAAATCAGAGGGATGAAAAGCATCTCAAGCCATGAACTGCTCGGTTATGTCAAAGAGATGGCATCGGAAAAGTACGGAGGACGGTTAACCGGTACGCCCGGCTACGATTCATCCGCCCAATGGCTGATACGTCATTTTAAGGCATGGGGGGTGGAGGGAAAAGCACCATCGGAAGGCTACCTCCAGCATTTCGATATTCCTTACACCCGGGTTTTCCCAGGTTGCAGGGTTACGCTTCACCTTCCCCGGGGTGGGGACAAAATTCTCAAGCATTATGATTATGTGAGCGAGTTCATCCCTGGCGCCACTTCTGATTCCGGCACGGTACATGGCGAGGTGGTTTACGCCGGGTATGGCATTACAGCCCCCGAATTGGGATATGATGACTACCAGGGGATCGATGTGAAGGGAAAAATCCTGCTGATGGAGCGGGAAGTGCCCCTCAATCCCAAAGATGACACCACCCTGTTTAAGAAATGGGAACCCTATTCCCACCATCAATATAAACTGAAGAATGCCGTCCGGCACGGAGCGGCAGGCATGCTGTATAATTACGGCCCCATCGTAAATCCCAACAACGCCTTTGAACCGGGGTTCATCTATTCCCATGTGGGAGATACGGTGGTGCAGGATGTTTTTGCCGGCACGGGTCGTTCTCATCAGCAAGTAACCGATTCCATCAAGGAGAATCTGCAGCCCGTTTCTTTTCCCACGGGCAAGAGGGTCACCATCACCAACAACACTCAGCACTTTCCCAACGGCAGAGGCAGCAACGTGATCGGTTATCTGGAGGGGAGTGATCCCCGGTTGAAAGATGAGGTGATCATCATAGGTGCCCACCTCGACCACCTGGGCAGATGCTGGGAGCTCATTCCCGGAGCCAACGACAACGCTTCGGGAGTGGCCGTGATGATGGCCGTTGCCAGAGCACTTGCCGAATATGACGTCCAACTGAAAAGATCGGTGATGTTTTTGTCTTTTGGTGCGGAAGAGCAAGGGATAGTCGGTTCCAGGGTTTATCTGCAGGATCCTTCCTTTCCCCTTGAAAAGACCTATGCCTTGCTTAATCTCGATGGTGTGGGTGTAGGCAACAAGATCGGTGTAACCGCCGGCAAAAATTTTCCCCAGCAATACGCCTTTGTCAGGGATGTCAATGAACAATACATCCATCGCCACCTGGATCCTTCCTCATTTCTCAACATCACCCGGCCCCGCCTGGATGCCGCCCGTTTCATGAAGGCCGGTGTACCCATATTGAGCTTTTATGCCTACGGGGCTCCCTCTGTATATCACCAACCGGGCGATGATGTGGATAGGATCACCCCGGAGATCATGGAAGAGATGGGCCAGATGCTCTTTATGTCTGTGATCCGGATGGCCAATCATTGAGAAACGACCGACACCATACCCAATCATCCCGACTTGCTGCTGATCATCGACCAGCTTAATATCTGGGGTTTAATTGCCCCCCGCTCCGCCCGGTACAAAGAAAAAATAGAAAAGGGCATCATCGATCCTTCCCTTCCAATATATTCCTATGTACCGGGTAAGAAAGGGGTAGACGCGGTAACCTCTGCTACCGAAAAATACTTCGCCGGCCGGGGACTGCTCTATACCTACCGCGGTGGCAGAAGAGTCGATACCACCCACTTGCACCTGGCCGAGTGGATCCATGGCATCCGGACCGGCAAACAACCCAGTTGTAACATCAACCGGGGTTTTGAAGAAGCCATCACAGCTCATATGTCCACCATATCCTATAAAGAAAATCGCAAGGTATGCTGGGATGAAAAAAACCAGAAAATTGTTTGATGCACCTTTAGCGGGTCTTCGTTCCCAAAGATACCTTCCAATGCCGCGATTGCCCCCTCGCGGATCACTACAAGGAAACCAGAACCATCAATTTGCCTTTGATACATGGCTATAAGCTATTTGGTACTTTGAATGTCACCTTGCCCAGGGAAATTAGCAATGATCCCCAGGAAGTGGGGCTGCTGGAAGAGATGGCACATGATATCGGTTTTCCCTGTATAACCTTGGAATCGGGGAAACCAAAGCCAGCATGGAAGCAGCCCTGAAGGAAAGCGAGCAAAAATTTCATACCCTGATGGAAAATGCTTTTGACGGGATTTATCTGACCTGACGCTTCTTTATTAACAAAATAATCTGGCCATTAAAAGAATACAGAATTCCAGGTTCATATTTCGTTTTCAAATGATCAACCAGCTCACCTGAACTCTATGAGAAGATTGTAAAATAATCCCGGCAGGTTTTGAGTTTATTTTTGTAATATTGCTCATCGTAAATTGATCACTGATAATAAGATTTGAATATGCTGAAGAAAATCCGTACACTCCTGAAGAACCATTGGCTTAAGATCACTGCCGCCCTGTTGGCCGGCTTGCTTATTGGGGGAGGAATCATCTATAGCATTGAACAACAGCAGGAAAACTTCTGGCGGGAGAAATACATTCAACAAACCCAACAAAACGATTCCCTCAGAAAGCAAATCAAGCAGCTCAACGACCAACACAACATACTGATCAATAGAAACAAAAAGATGAAGGATGATCTGGGCATCACCATCCTGTCAAGCATCCGATCCAATTTTTATGATCTTAAGGCCCTTAAATCAGAGGATTATAATACACAGCTCTATTACAACCAGCAGGAATACAAATCCAACCTGGTTCCAAAGACCATCGGCGACAAATGGAACATCGATATATTCAATGAACAGTATAAAAATGAACTCAAAACGCTGATGGATTCCATTTACAAAGCCAAAAATCAGTAATACATAAATCACCTTAAAATCCCCCCTATGGAACTTATGTATGAACTAAGAATCCTGCTTCATGTAGTTATTGCCTCCCTTTTGGGAGGAGTAATCGGTTACGAAAGGGAAAAAACAAATAAACCGGCAGGGATCAAAACCAATATGATCGTTG
>JAGXLC010000077.1 GCA_018334875.1 Bacteroidales bacterium
TTCACATCCGCATAATGCAGTCCCAGTTTTTCAAGTTCAATTCTTACCACCATCTGGCAGCGCCTGGATACCATATTTTTAATGAATAGCTTCAATGAATCTTACCTTTTATTATTTCCCGGAATACCGTTTTTTGAGGATGTTATTTTTCTTTATATTTATTTTTAAAATTAAAAAAAATATGGACAATATACAAATTAACCATAAAAAGATCATAAATTCCGTAAACATATAATGTTTGATTATCCGGAGCACGTTAGATTTCTCCACTAGTATTGAGATAAGTATAATTTTTTAAAAAAAATTCTGTTTTTCCTTGACTTATGTTAAATAATTCCATACATTTGGAAAAATCAGAAATTTATATAAATCATGAGAGATGCCTACCTTTTGGAATAAATTAGACACAGAATTACAGATAATCTATGTCAATTATCTTGAAATAAAAAAGAAGGGAAAAGATCAGGTTGAAAGAATTCATCCTTCAATAGAAGATACCTTCAGATTGTCCGTTATGCTTGAGTTCTATGATAACCTTGGAGAAATAGAAGAGAAAGGATTCGTAACCACCAAAAAAATAAATGAAAATAAAGTTTGGGGGAGATTACATCTTAAAAACCTGGAAGAAATTGCTTTACTGGACAATGTCAAATCAATTAAATTCGGGGAGCAGGGAAAGTTACAACTCGATACCAGTGTGGAATACGTTAGAGCAAGTGGTTCGGGAAATATCTGGCAGGTAGACACCTCGAACGGTCAATTTACCGGAACTACCGGTGAAGGGATTATTTTGGGAATTATTGATACCGGTATTGACTTTAATCATCCTGTATTTTTTAGCACCGATTCCCCAAAAACTACCCGTATTTCCAGAATATGGGATCAAGGTTTAACCCCGGATGATCCTTCCCAAAGTCCGGAAGATACTTATCTTGACGGCAACGACAGATATGGGGTAATATATACCGATGATCAGATTAACGCTGTACTCCGGGGAAATGAAGCTGCATCAAATATAAAGCATAAAGATTGTGGGGGTCATGGCACCCATGTGGCCTCAATTGCGGCAGGAGATGGAAGAGCAGCAAAGCCGTCAGAAGCTGAATCTACCTATAAATATATAGGAGTAGCTCCCAAAGCTGAGATTGTTGTAGTAAAAATTCTTGATCTTTTCCAAAGACCTATGGCTCCTCCGGATCCGGGAGAAACAGAAGGAACAGCTATCGGGTACAATCAACAATTTCGGGATGCCATTACCTACATTCTGGAAGTGGCCGAAAGAGATTTGGGTAATAAGCCTGTGGTGATTAACTACAGTATAGGTAATCCACATGGGCCTCATGATGGACTTACCGAACAGGAAGAATTTTTGAGAAGTACATTTGGCGGAAATTCCGAAAGAAGACTCTTTGTTACTTCGGCAGGAAATGATGCAGGAGATGAGATATATGGCATTGCAACCATTCCGGATTCAGGATCCATGGACATTACATTTGAATTGTATGACAATAGAACGGTAAGGACCAGCTATGACAGAGGACAAATCTCGGACAATACATCTTATTTGGATATAGACATGTGGTACCGGGATCCCGGCGCTGCCGGTTCTGTGACCGTTGCATTAAAACTGCCCGGAAGATCTGATTTTGAAAGTGACCTTTCATCGGGTGGAGGTCCACAGGCAGGCGCTATAGGAAACCGCAACCAATTTGAATATAATTTTACCCACAAATCTGAAACTGCCATGAGACCGGCTACTGATGCTGATCCGGCAACGGAGGTGACCAGACACAACATTCATCTTGAACTTCCGCCACACAATGGATATTTTGAAACCGGTAACTATATTGTCAGGCTATCGGGTCCCGCGGATACAGAGATTCACATATGGTGCGATATCAGCGCTTATAAAGGAAGCCCGTATGGTATCAAATTTGTTTCTGCAGATCCCCCGGCAGCTCTGGATAAAAAAACGGGGGCTGATCAGATTCATCTTATTAGCGCTCCTTCAGGAGCAAGTCATATTTTAACAGTGGCAGCTTTAAATGATGATAGTTCCATAACATCATACAGCCAGGGGGAAATTGTCTCATTTTCATCCAGAGGTCCACTGATGGATTATTCAAACCTGGGTCCTTATAAGGATAAGCCCGATATTGCTGCCCCAGGTTATACCATAATGGCTGCAAGGAGTAACTTTTCAGCTCCTCCCGGAAAATCCCCATGCTGTCAGGAGAGCGCTCCTCCGGGATACACAGCGAAAAGCGGGACAAGTATGGCTTCTCCACATGTGGCGGGTATTGCCGCATTGTTGCTTGAGAAGAATAATGATTTGACAACCAGTCAACTGATTGACCTGATAAAAAATAATGTTGCCACCACAGACCAGCCTCTTGATCAAAATGAATATGGCTCCGGCATAGTAGACGCTAAATCGGCTTATGACGCAGTACCTTAATACATTAAAATAATGGCAGAACCAGCTAGTATCATCAAATTCGCCTCATGGCTAGGCAGGGCAATCGGAAGCAGTTCTTCGGTATTCGAAGACTTCAGTACGGAATTTTTGGGAACGGATCTCCCTTTATCCGTTCTGGATAACGATGGAGTAAAAACAGCTCTGCAAGTTACCAGTCAATCAGCAGAAGCTGTAGAAACCGCTTCAGATGAGCTTGCCACTGCAGGTCTTTCCGGTAACACAATGGAAATTACCACCAAATTTATTCTTTGGGGAAATGCGCTCAGGGAATATTTTCAGTCCATTGCTACCCTCGTTTCCGCTTTCGACAATGCAATTAACTCTTCTGCAATTCCTGATGCCGATGATCGGGATGCAGCAGAAAACTTAAAATCTCATCTTACAAAGATATTGGTGGATTACATTGTACTGACTGCTGCCGAATACGTCAATAACCAGCTATTGCTTCTTTTAAAAGTACTTGGACTGATCGATTGGGGATATACGCCTCCTGAAAACGCCAACGGACTTGACAAAGGATATGTAAAGAAAGAACTTCGGTTTGACCGTTTCAAGGACTTAATAAAAGACCCGGTCAGGCATTTTGAAGATATCATCGGATGGGGAACAGATGATTTTGACCCTACACCCTTTTTCCGGATTTTTACTGAATTCATGGGTAGAGAAGAATCCTTTTCCCTGGATGAAATCGATGGTGATCCTGTATTAAAGTATGGGATCATGTCGCTGAGAAGTGTGTCTGCCGATTCACCCACTTCTTTACAACTCGATCTTGATGTTACCCTTGAAAAGACCGAAGAGATCAGAAGAACCTTAACAAAAACGCTAGGCTTAACTTTTTCAACCACGCTTACAGTAAATGGAGGGGCTTCCATGAAAATTTCGCCCCCCATGGATCTGAGTATTCAACCTACTGCAGGAGAAGTGAGCGGCTTATTCAAGTTGTTTGTCAACAGGCATGAATTTGCAAGGCCATTTGAAATTATTAACGGGGGACTGATTAACCTAAGTGTCAATGATCATATTTTTGGTGTAGGCATACAAGCCAATTGGAATGCTCTTGAAGGTAAGGCTTCCGCCCAACCGATGATCTTCTCGGAATTGTCAAAGGTTACCCTTACCATTGGTGCTTCGGACAGCGATGGCTTTATAGGAAACCTTCTTGCTGACAGTGATATAAAAGCGGAATTTGATGTAGGATTTGAGTGGATTGCCGATGAAGGCTTACGAATTAAAGCAAGCGGGGGGATTGAGATAGCGTTGCCCATTCACAAAAAGCTTGCATTTATAGAAATAAGTACCATCTATCTTGCTTTGTCTATTAAAGAAAACGGGACCTTAGCCTTAGAAGCATCATCAGGATTCAACGGCAATTTAGGTCCCCTTACTGCATCGGTAGAACGTATTGGTACGTTGGCAAACCTGAAATTTTCCGGGGATAATTCTTCCGATCTGGGTTTGTTTGATTTCGACATGAAATTCAAGCCCCCAAATGGTGTAGGTTTGGCAATTGATGCCGGAGTTGTGGTAGGAGGGGGATACCTTTATTTCGATTTTGAGAAGGAAGAATATGCAGGAGTCCTGGAACTTACATTCAGCGACTTTTTATCCCTGAAAGCAATCGGTTTGATAACTACAAGAATGCCCGATGGATCAAAAGGCTTTTCACTTCTTGTTATTGTTACTGCCGAGTTTACCATCCAGTTGGGTTACGGATTTGTATTTCTGGGTGCCGGTGGTTTGCTGGGCCTGAACCGGACCATGAAGCTGGAACCATTGGCAGAGGGAGTACGGACAGGCGCTGCTACAAACGTCATGTTCCCTTCCAATATCGTCGAAAATGCTCCTAAAATAATTAGTGACTTACGCATATTTTTCCCGGTTGAGGAAGATAAATTCCTTATCGGCCCCCTGGCTAAGCTGGGTTGGGGAACACCAACGCTTATCAGCATAACACTGGGAATCGTTATTGAGATCCGGGTGGATGATTCCGGGGGAATTGAAAGAATAGCCATTCTGGGAGTGCTTAAGTGCATCCTGCCTGACGAGGAAGCTGCCTTGCTGGTATTGCAGGTGAATTTTATAGGTGCCATTGATTTTCAGAAAAAGAATGCTTTCTTCTTTGCTTCCATATTTGATTCCCGTGTGCTTTTTATTACCATAGAAGGAGAAATGGGGGTTTTGGTAGCCTGGAGCGAAGATTCGAATTTTGTTGTCAGCGTGGGAGGTTTTCATCCCAGGTTTAATCCTCCTCCTTTACCCTTCCCCGTTCCCAAACGGGTATCATTGAACATTCTGAACGAATCCTGGGGCAAAATCAGGGTGCAGGGATATTTTGCAGTGACGACCAATACCGTTCAACTGGGTACAAAACTGGAATTGTATTTTGGCTTCAGTGCGTTTAAAATTGAAGGACATCTTGCCTTCGATGCATTGTTCCAGTTTGATCCATTCTATTTTATTGTTGAGCTCTCAGGTAAAGTATCCCTGAAAGTATTCGGTGCCGGACTCTTTTCGATCAGTCTCAAGCTTTCCCTTGAAGGTACTTCACCATGGCGGGCCAAAGGTTATGGGAAGATCAAGATACTGTTCTTTAGCTTTAAAGCCCGGTTTGACGAAACCTGGGGTGAAAGCAAGAATACCGAACTGCCTCCCATTGAGATCATTCCGCTTCTTGAAAAGGAACTTAACAAAGTCCGGAACTGGCAGGCGATTACACCCAAATCAAACAATCTGCTGGTTTCTTTGCGTGATCTGCCGGAATCAGAAGAGACCCTTGCCCTTCATCCGGTAGGTTCTTTGAGGGTTAGCCAGCGGGCTGTACCATTGAGGATCCACCTTGATCAAGTGGGAAATCAGAAACCCGAAGACGCCAATAAGCTTGATTTTGAAGCAGCAGGCTCTCTGGAAAAGATTGGCGATATACGGGAATCCTTCGCCAGGGCTCAGTTCCAGGAAATGAAAGATAGTAAAAAACTCAGCAGCCCGGCTTATGAAAAGGAAGTGGGTGGCCTGGAACTTTCAGTAGCGGGCGATCAAACCAGGTTTGGTAAATTAACAGTACGGCATGTACGATATGAATTAATTACCATTGATACGGCATACAAACGTTTTAGGGAAAGGTTTTTCAACTGGCTGGGCGTACTTTTTGTACATTTCTTTGCCAATAATGCTGCACGTCGCTCAAGCCTCTCGCAACGGGTTAAAAAGGAGTTTCAGCCTTTCGATGATAAGATTAAGGTAAGAGACGGAGCCTATACGGTTGCTTTTAATAAAAACAATAAACCGTACGATGTTGAGGCTGTAAATTTTGAAAGCCTGGCCGGTGCCGAGGAATATATGAACGGTTTAATTGTTGAAAATCCGGCAATGGCCGATAGTTTACATACAATTCCCAATAACGAAGTAAATATGACACCATGAGCAAGATATTGTCTTCATATTCGTTTCTGCCCTGGCTTCGGCTAGGTGTATCAAACCAGATACAATCCCCGGATCATGATTCATCCGTGAAACTAAGGGCGCCCATTAGTGTTGAACTGAACATTAAAGCAGATGGACAGGTTGTCAATCCCCCAATATCGCAAACCGTCGGATTATATGGCCCCGGCGATATTGTGGGTATCGACTCAAAAGCCATCATCAAAACCGAACCAAGAAACTGGATCACCAATTTCGAACCCAATTATCTGGCATCGGTTGATTTTTATGATGAAGATTTCCCCTGGCGATATACCCCGGCCAAACCGGATGGCAAGGACAGGTTAAGGCCCTGGCTGACACTGGTTGTTCTGAAAGAAGATGAGTTTGTCAATGGAAAAAATATCGCCGACCGCCCCCTTTCATATATTGAATTAAAAAAGAATGCTTCTGAAATTTTTCCTCCTGCCGGTCAGCTTTGGGCATGGGCTCATGTCCATGTCAATAGCGATTTAATTGAAGATGACCTGGAGGACCCGGATGATTCTACAAAGACGATTCAAAAGGTAATATCAGAGCCGGATGAAAAGATCAAACAGGAATACGAAAAAGTGCACGGTGAAGATCCTGATGTGGCTTACGCACGCATTCTATGTCCAAGGCGGCTTGAAGAGAAGACTGCCTATTATGCATTCCTGATACCTACATTTGAAAGCGGACGCCTTGCAGGGCTGGGACTGGATGTTGAAGGAATCTTTTCAGGTACCGCCGGCCTTCATGCTACATTTTCTGCCTGGGAAGATTATGCAGACAAAACAGAACCCAATTATTATCCGGTATATTACCAATGGTATTTCAGGACGGGTACTGTTGGTGATTTCGAATACCTGGTAAGATTGCTGGAACCAAAACCTGTGGACAACAGGGTAGGGCGCAGGGATATGGATGTTACCCAACCCGGTACAAATATTGATGGTATTACCGATGAACCGGAAGATGGGTCTGCCGTACCCCAACTGGGTGGCATTTTGCGATTGGGAGGAGCACTAAGGATACCTGTTCAGTCAATGAAACCTGAAGATAAAGAAGCGTTTGAAAAATATGATCAATGGGCCGATCCTTACCCGCGAACATTTCAAAAACAACTGGCATCATTCATAAATCTTGCCGATGATTACGCCAAAAGTACGCCCGGTGATGCACATCAAAATCCCGATTTGCCCGATAAGATTAAAAATGATTCTGCGGCACAGGATGAACCGGATCCACTCATTACTGCCCCTCTTTATGGCCGCTGGCATGCTTTGACCAATCGTTTGCTGGAGTCGGGGGATGGCATTCCCAACAGCAACTGGACCCATGAATTGAATCTTGATCCGCGATACAGGGTTCCCGCAGGCTTCGGAACAAATGTGGTGCAGAAAAATCAGGACAAGTATATGGAGGGAGCCTGGGAACAAGTGGGAGAAGTGCTGGAAGCCAACAGAAGGATCCGTCAGGCCCAGTTTGCACAATCGGTGGCAAATTACTGGTATAAAGCACATTTAAAGGGGATTCACAAAAATAACGAAGGAGCGTTCCTGTGGCTCACTCAGCCGATACAAACCCGGGTGCTGTCAAAAGGAGTCACTCTTGAAGGCAATGAGGAAATATTAACAGTTCACCACCAGGTCAAAAGCAGTAAAGTACCTTCTGTAGCTTTTTCTCCTGGTATGCGTAAGTTCACAATGCCACGGGGTCGCCTGGTTAAGGCTTTACCGTTTGACGCCCAAAAAATTTCCGAACATACATTGGTTGGAAGGATCAATACAGGCGAAGTCAAACCGGCACCCGAAAAGAAGATTCCCAGGGAATTACCTACTCTTGATCAGGTGGCGGACTCGGCTAAGCCTCAAAAAGTGCCCAAATTTCTTTTACGGTGGATGGATAAAATCAAGTGGTTGAAGTATTTGTTTTTGGGTTTGGCGGTCTTGATCCTTGCCTTGCTGGCCATTTTTGTTACTCCCGATTTAAGCTCAATAACGCCGGGCCTCGGAAGTATATCTGGTATTGCAATGCTCCTGGCAATCCTGCTTATATATCTTTTTTCCAAAATGATTAAATGGGATAAACAGAATGAGCAGGCCAACAATCTGAAAGAAGAAAATCAATCACCGGAAGCAGTGGATCAATTCCCAAAATTTACAGATTTCAGATTAACTGAGCCCGGGGAGCAAATTGAATTTACAAAGGGATCGTCCGATAGCGCCGAGGCAACCCGATTCAAAGCAGCACAGAAAGATGCCGCTGAATTGGTGCAGGATCATATTGAAGCCTCCATAGAACCGGAAAAACCTCAGCTCAATCTCTCTGAAATTGCAAGTGCTACACTTCAGACCATCAATCCGGATGAGTCCATTCGAAACTTTGTACTGACAAACAGAGTGATCATCCCTGAACGGATATATACTGAATTGGTCAGAAAGGAAGAATTTAAGGAGGCTATGGCTTATCCTGAGTTCGATGTCCCGATGTATAAACCTTTAATTGATATATCAAGCGATTTGTTTTTGCCCAATATAAACTATGTCGATCAAAATTCTATCTCGCTTCTGGAAACCAACCAAAAATTTATTGAAGCATATATGGTTGGCCTGAACCATGAGTTTGCAAGGGAATTGTTATGGAGAGAATATCCTACCGATCAACGCGGGAGCTACTTTAGGCAATTTTGGGATGTTAGTGAATACTTATTTGATCAGGAAAAAATAAACCAGATGCTGGAGGAGATTCAAACAGAACTTGGAGAAGAAGCAGAGCAAAAAATAATTGATAAAAAATTAAAAGAAAAGATTAAGGAAAAACTAAAAGATATTCCCAGACTTCATTATTGGTCGAAGTTTTCGGAGTTGGGTTCTCATGATAACCGGGAAGCCCCCGGGGAAGATGAACAAGAGGTGGTGCTTGTTATCCGGGGAGAGCTGCTTAAAAAATATCCCAATGCCGTAATTTATGCCCACAGGGCAAAGTGGAAACCCAAAAGCGATTCGGATTCCACGCCTGATAAAGAACAAGAGCGGGAACTGGTTCCCCTTCCCCCGGATAGTGCAGATAATCCTCCGAAAGACACGGTTAAGACTCCCCTTTATGAGGCAAAAGTGGATCCGGACATATATTTCTTTGGATTTGATCTGAATATAGAAGAAGTACAGGGCCTTACGGAAGGAGAACCGGCCAACCTCGAGGACAGGGCCGGATGGTTTTTTGTTATTAAGGAACGTCCCGGAGAGCCACGGTTTGGTCTGGATATAGGAACAACTGAAGAGGGAGAGCTGGAAGTTTGGAACGACATGTCCTGGGGGAATGTAACTCCGCCGGTGAATGCTACCTCAAACGATTCCAGGTTTCTTCAAATTACTGCTGAAACACAAACCATTGATGTAAGTGAAAATGCATTGGAATCAGACGATGATGAAAAAATTGCCCAACGTGAAGAAGATAAACAATTTACCTGGAATGAAAATATGAATTCAGCAGAATTGGCTTACATTTTATTTCAGGCACCGGTGATGGTGGCTGTACATGGTGCAGAAATGCTCCCCAAAACATAAACCCTAAAAAACTCAGAAAATGTCAAATAACGAAATGAACAGTCAGGAACTGAACAACCTTAGGGAGCAAAAGGAATCCAGTGAGAAAAAAATCTTCCTCGCTAAAGAACGCCTGAGAAAAATATCCGCCCAGGAGGAAAAGTTAAACAGATATTTCAATCCCGATAATAAGGAACATCTGAGGCTTCAGCGATCATTGTTATCCCAAAAAGAGGAAACAGAGAACCTCATTTCATCTGAAGAAAATGAACTGGCCAACATCAATGACTCACTTCAGTCAGTGTGGGAAAATTTTATACCTTTTACAGATCCCAAACAATACCTTCAAAGGTTGGATGAGTCTTATCCGGTTCTTCTGGTACCTTTGCGCATTGAAACCCGGTTTAAGAAGGTGCGGGACGAATACAGGCGGGAAAAGGATCAGCTATGGGTTCGGGTTTATCCGGACGATTGCTCGATTGATACATTTGAAGAAACACTATCTGAATCAGAAATTCGTGATGCACAGATTTTCTGGATGGATTGGTGGATAGCTGCCGGCAGGGAAAATTTACGGCGGGCTGCCTGGAAACGACTGGTCGATGGCCATGGACACGGCAGAGCACAATATATTTTCAACAACTACAGACCTGAGAATTTTGAAGAAATCCTTCACTCCGGGGAGGATCTTTCTATTCCTGCTGTATTTCTTGTCATTAACGGGAAATCAGAAATCAAAGAGGATGAGAAAAGTCCTCTGGCCCGTTACTGGGAATCTTTTTGGCGGGCACAGGGTGACCCTGAACAGATCAATCAAGCCAAAAGTGAACTTGATGAGGCCTTGGGAGAAGAACGGGCAACTTACCTTGCCGGTCATTTTGCTCCCAAGAACATAGATGAGAAGCCTCCCGTGACCGATGAAGACAGTACCATAAATATTGAGGTGAAATTTATTGAGTTTAAATCCGAATCGGAAACGGAATCCCAGCAACAAACCTGGTCGCAGGCACCTAAAGTGCGAATCATGCCTGAACGTTTGTATTTATTGGCTTACAGAAATGATAATCTTGAAGTTGAGGAGATTGGGGAAACGATACCTTTTCCGTTGATTGTAGGCCCGGATCCTGGTGTGAAAGAAGAGGAGGACCTGGAAGAGATCCCGGGGACAGATGTAAAAGTTACCCCCGATATGCGGTGGATGATTGATTTTGAGGATGCGGTAAGTAAAGGCATGGCTTTTAAAGTGGACCTAACCCCGGAACAGGCAAAGAACGGCTTTGATAAATTGTTTGTTCTTGGCGTAAAGATGAGTTCAGACCGGATGAAAGCAAAGGAGGAGTTTGAAGAGCTAATATATCACCATTACTACGGAAATTCCGGTTTTGGCTTTTTACCTGTGGGCACACCTACAAACAATACACTCGAATCCGGTTCAGGATACAGTGAAAGTGAAGATGCCGATGAATCGTTTGATTTGATATTTAAAAATGAACCGGAGCAACAGGAAAATGAGACCAACCAGTGGTGGGCCAAATCAGACCGCCAATGGTTTGCTGAGATGCTTGGAATATCGGAAGAAGTATTTGATAATACAATTAATACAGATGGTTACGATCAGCGGGAAGCAAGGGCCATGAATGTATCCCTCTGGCAAACCACCTGGGGCTACTTTTTTGAAACCATGCTGGAACCGGTTCTGAGCGAGACGGAGATAGAACAGATACGCTGGTATTTTAATCACTTTGTGACAGGCAGAGGTTCCATACCTTCGGTTCGGATAGATGACCAACCTTACGGCATACTCCTGACCACGGCTTTTTCAAAGATCAGTTGGATAAACGAAAAGCAGCTCTTTACGCCTCAGGATATTGCAAATGAAGTTCCCCGGACATTTAGAAGATTTCTTCCGGTATTGTACTCCAAATTTCAATTCATACAGGAAGATTGGATGAAAATGGTCGATCAGGTTTCCTTTGTTGGCAAAGAGGGGGATCCGCACCAATTACTCCTTGACATCCTCGGGCTGCACGGGGGATCGGTTGAATTTCACAAACGGTTGGGTGAAAGCATGGGTCATATATTCAACCTGTATAAAAGCAGCGGTGGAGACTCCGTCACTATGGAAGAGGTTTTTAAAGCGCTGTTCAACAGCATTGGTGGTCAATTATTGCTGAGTGAGCTGGGTTATACCGGGGAGGAATCACCCGAAATATTTGAAAAACTATTTGTGCTGAATGCCGAAAAACTTACCGGCCCCTTAATTGACGATCTCCCGTTGTCAGAAACCAATCCGGTCAGGACCTATAGCAATGGTACGGAAGAGTCCGGGCCTGAAAACTATATTCAATGGTTCATTCGGGTTGCAGGGGAATCATTTGACAAACTGCGGAAAGAAGAGGGTTTTATTGACGGTATCCGGCCCAATGCGCTCCTTTATCTTATGCTCAAGCATGCTCTTGAACAAAGTTATTGGGATGCCGGGGTGAGACTTTATCACATCAACGAAGTCTGGAATGGCAATATGATAAAGATGGCCAGAAAAGAACCGGATTTTATTCACATTCGTCCTCCTGCATCTGACACACCAATGGATGTAAATAGATTAAAAACTGCCAAACCTTTGGATTATCCCTTTAGAAGTGAAAGCAGGTATAACTTACTATACGAAGAACAACCCGCCATAACCGGTCAACCCGATATGATCGTCGCTGATTATATCCCCACGGCTGTTGCGCAAAACCATTTTGCAACAAGGTATTTGTCTTATCAGCTCAATGCTTTGAAATTATTGGCCAATTCACCTACTGCCCGTTTGGAACGCCTGTTGATCGAACATATTGATTGTGCATCCTATCGTTTTGATGCATGGAAAAACGGTATTCTGAATTATCAGTTAAAGGCCCTGAGAAACAGACCGGAGGTGAATTATGACTATACCCATATGCCAAGATATACCACCGAAAATGTAAACAAAGGTTTATATATTGGTGCCTATGGATGGCTGGAAAATGTGAAATCGGAAAACAAAGTATTAACCCCGGTCGAGCTGGACCCGGAACTGGAGGAGATATTCGGCTCCTCTGAAAATGGTCCCGTATATAGAGATTCTGAGAACCTGGGATTCATCAACGCACCTTCTCTGAACCATGCCGTTACTGCTGCCATTCTCCGCAACGGATATCTCTCCAGGGCCGGGCAGGATAATGCAGAAGCTTTCAACATCAATTTGTCTTCGGAAAGAGTGAGAAAAGCACTGCAAATTATCGAAGGCATTCAGAACGGACAAAACCTGGCGGCACTTCTGGGTTACCAGTTTGAGAGAGAGATACATGATAACAACGTACATGCAAATGTCGACCACTTGGTATTCAAGATACGGCGTAAGTTTCCCCTTGGGAGCAATCAGATGAATTCAACATACGTAGATGAGGAGAATGTTAGCATTGATGCTTTGGAAGCCAGAAATGTGGTACATGGGCTTGATCTTATCAAATTTGCAGAGAACAATCTGGGACCCAACGACGAGCCCCTCTATTTTGACGATCTGAATGTGGGTACGGTCACAGCGAATGAAAAAAATATCATTGTTGAAGCAATCAATAATATCAGAGATATCAATGATGCGGTAGCTGATCTGGCTTTTGCCGAGAGTATCCATCAGGTGGTACAGGGAAATATCGACAGGGCTGCCGGAACTCTTGATACTTTCAGTACAGGTAACTATCCCCAGATTCCCGAGGTCATTCAAACCCCCCGAAGTGGTGTCAATATAACACAACGGCTCGGTTTACAAATAGAGGCCAATGCAGATCCTACATTGCCGGGATTTACACCACGAGCCATGGCTGAGCCCGGACTGAATCACTTTCTGCAAGATATTTTGCCCGAACTGCAAAACATCATGTGTTATGTGACTTTCTTTCATCATCCGTCCAATGCTGAAATAAGAGAGCATCCGGTTAGTATGGCGGATCTTCAGCTTCAGCCAATAGATCTGCTTTTTCTTATAAACAATGTGAATGAACAGGCAATGGACAGCCTGGACGATAGGATTGTACATTATATACTGAATACCGGTTTTCCAACTTCCGGTGGTCCCTTACCGCCGCGACCGGATGCCGATATCCGGATAACCTACTTTAAATCTGCTGAAGATAAAGTTTCCGTATTTGAGCTGGCTTCGTTAATGAAGCATTTAAAAGCGATACTTCTTCGCTCACGTGCTTTACAACCCAGTGATGTTATTAAGAGCAATGAGGCAGAGGATTCTGTGAACTCAAGCTTATTCCTTGATAAGCAGAGAATTGACTTGGTGTTGAATTATCTCAATACGCCGAAAAGCAACCTTGATTCTTTTGTGAACAATATGGAAAGCTCCCTGGGAGAGGGAGGAGATGATGAGGCTACCATCATAAGCAACATTGATGACCGGCTGGAAACTTTCGTGGGAATTTTACAGACATTGGCTCTTTTGGGAATCCCCCAAACAGGGATCGGATTTGCTTATGACTGGCGGAAAAGACAATTGAAACGCCTGTTCGGCAAATTTCATGAATTGATTGACATCTGGGAACAAAAGGAAGATGAGTTTTCAACATTGTTGTCGGATTACGATACTTTGGCTACCGATGAGGAGAAAATTAAACGGCTTCTTCGGGCTGAACGGGTTATATCCACACAAACCACCCTGGAACCGGGCACCGATCCTGAAGCATTCAAGACCAATGTGATTGATGTTAAAAAAGCCAGTTTTGATCAGCGAAAGCAAGATTTTGAGGATTTTCTGAATGATAACCACATGCGCATATCTGATGCTTTGGATGATGCGAGTACACCGCTATCTTATGAAGCCTTTCATTTGGTTCCAACCGATATAGCGGATATAGAGAATGCTTGCCTGGATTTTGCCGGTACATTGCTTACCAAAGCAAAGCAGCTTAAGACCGATATAGAGAAAAGAACGGGTGTTGTTAACAGTTTGCTGGTGCAACATGATTCGGAGGTCAAACAGCCCAAAAAAATACGGCTTTTGCAGGATGCCGCCAAACAATTACTGACCGAGGAATTTAAAATGATCCCCTCATTTGAAATTCCGCAGGTACATATGGCTGAATGGCAAAAGGCAATGGGCAAAGTAGATGAGTTATTGGATTACCAAACCACTAAAAAGGAAAATCCGCTGCCGGTAGACGAATGGTTCTACGGAGTTGCAAGAGTACGGGAAAAGACAGGACATATGGAGCAGTCTGTTCTAATGGCCGAAAGCTTCAAGCCTCAGACAATTGAGCTGACTCCTGTACAATTTCCGCTCAAAGATCCCTATTGCTGGTTTGCCATGGAATTCGGACATGATGACCCGGATAAGAACGACGAACTGAACACTGTATTCCAGGAAAATGACCATTTGCTGTATACAGCTTATTATCATGAGTCTTTTGATCCTTCAAAATACCAGTGTGGCTTATTAATTGACGAATGGACTGAAGTAGTACCTACCAAAGAAGAAACCACGGGTGTTGCTTTCCATTACGACAGGCCCGATTCAGAACCGCCCCAGACGATGTTGCTTGCTATGTCACCGCAACTGGACAGGGGAGGTTGGAGATGGCAGGATCTAATCGATATCCTGCACGAGACTTTGCAGGAAGCCAAACTTAGAGCCGTTGAACCTGAGCAAATAGACAAAACCGGGTATGCAAACCTTATCCCGGCCACCATATCTACAGTAACCAAATACCCTGTAAGCATCATGTTAAATTATGCTTTTAATAATCAACCGTTGACGAATATTCAAACCATAGAAAATGAGTAATAAAGTAATTATCGATAACATCCGGTCGGTGCTGAATAACCGGACGCTTCATACCATCACGTTATGGAACAGGTTGGAAGGACGTCCCAGGACAGATGACTTTAACCGGGCACTCAGGGCTGAAATTCGCGATCCATTATGGATGCTTACCAAGCAATGGCAAATGGGTGAATTTAAAGGAGACGATGCAGGCTCTCCTGTTGGCTCAAAGATTCATGTTGCCACTACCCGGCTTAATAAATACCAGGCCGCTGAGCAACCGGCTAAGCCTTTTAATGAAGAGGTTCCCCTGGAGGCAACCGCAGAGCAATATCCTGTTCCCTTTGATTTTGAAAACAAAGCCTTCTCTCTGGATATTCGCCTGATGATGGGAAGACACTGGATTAAGATGCTGAAGCAAGTGATTGGCGATCAAACCGGATTCTTCATCGACAACGGTTATGCTGTATCAGCTCCTTCCGATCCGAACAATAAAGATGATGCCTATATTTTGGCCCACCCGGAGGCCTGGCAGGCATTCGCTGCTGCTTCAGGAAGGCAGATAGATGGTTACGCCATTTATAAAGCCATAAAAGATGGAACGAATATAGGTGCCGGTCATTCAAACGAGGCGGACATCAATGCACAGGGCTCGAAATTTACTCAATGGGTTGAGCGTTTTTTCCTTCAGCCGGACGAACCCGGTGAAAATGCCTGGAGACCTTCCCGTCTGGAGTACCAATTTTCCTGTTCTGCCCCAAAAGATTCGGAAGAAATGGTATATGAGGCAGAAGAATATTACACCGGCCGGCTGGATTGGTTTAATTTTTCTTTAAATGATGAAAGCTCCGGCCTTGAGGTTTCTTCCGGCACTGTGGAAACGGGTGTTCAGGATACAACTACAAATTCATTAATTCCTACAGCCATTGACTTTGGGGGGAT